>JAICVT010000001.1 GCA_025935235.1 Ktedonobacterales bacterium
CTCTCCTCGTCTACTCATCTCAGAATCGCCTGGATCAGAATCGCCTGGATTGCAGGTGGGCGGGCGACGCCGCCCCGCTGTCGCTAAGCGCTACGGCGATGGTTACAGGCGTCGTTCCAGGGCGCCACATGGCAAGCTCCAGTTCAACTGCTTCACGCTTAACGTTAGAGCAACGGCGCGCCACGTTGCAACGCCCTGGCCATTAGGCAAGCTGCCCAATAGATGCGGCGGCTTCTTGGTCGAATCGCGCAATGGATTGCAACGCTTCCCTCTGGACAGTATGGCCTACAGGTGTGTATCATGTGGGCATAGCCGTCGCAACGTCGCGTCCGGACACAGTGATCTGGCGACGTTTGGTTGCGCAGCGTAGCGCGCCGCGTCCTGCGGACCTGTTCGCGTCAGCGAGAGGAGGCCCTCAATGCGGTGTGAAGAGTGTGGGCGTGTCCTGAAGAACGCTCAAATGTGGCAGCTTGGCGGTTCTGTCAGCGCCCCGACGTCGCGCTCGATGCGGCAACTCTGCTGGGAGTGCCGTGAACGAGCAGCCGCGCCAGTGGAGGACGCTGAGGAGTTCGCCGCCGACTCCTCCAACGACATTCTGGCGCAGGCCTACGCCGTCGTACGCGAATACGAGTCTCGCACATCTGACGGCGTCTGACGGCTGACCGCGCCGCCTACCAGCACGCCACTGGCACGAGCGCGCCGTTCCCGACACTGGGAACGGCGCGCTTCGCTTTACGCTTCGCTTTACGCATCCGACGCGCTCGCTGCGACGCTAGATCACCGGCGTCGCGGGCGTCGCGGGCGGGCGCGCCAGGATGCTCGTCACTGCCGCCTGCTCCTGCGCGTTGGCGGCGGGCAGCGTGAGCATGTTGCGCGCCGTCTTGTCCACCGCCAGCAGCGCGCCGAAGCGCCAGAAGACCCGCGCTGGCGTGTTGCCATTCCCGTTATACACGTCCATGACACAGCCATCCAGCGGGTTGGGCGCCAGCGCGAAGGACATCCCATTGTCGTTAAATCCCATATCACTCTCGGCCTGGTAAGCGGCGGCGCTGGCGGCATCCTCTACCGCCTCGACGGCCAGATCGTCGAGCCAGTTGAGTTTCCAGCCTGCAGTGGTGAGCTGGATGCCCACCAACGTCGAAATTGGTTGCCCATCCATCACCAGATAACCCGCCGAGGTCAGGCGGCGCCCGCTGTTGTCGGTGATGAACCACGATACGGCGGCCGTTACCTGCGCCAGCCAGCCGCCACCCGGCGGGCCAGGGCTATCCGAGTAGAACGGCTCGGAACAAATCTGTGCACAGCCCGCGCTGAAATCGCCCGCGGAGCCGCCCAGCGACAGCGACACATGGAACTGGAGCGGCGCGCTGGCCACCACGACCCGGCCCTGGTCATCCAGATAGCGCTCCCCTGGCGCGATGGTCGCCGTCTGCGACTGCTCCTGGAGCTGCGACGTTGCAACCTGGAAAATCGCCGCGCGCTGATCGGGCTGCAGCGTCGCATCGGTCGAGCCGAGATCAATCATCCGCGCCAGCGGCGCCTTGCTCACCAGGAACTGATTGGCGCCATCTGATGTGTCGAGTCGGCAGGTGTCGCTCTGGGCTTGGGGCGCGCTGAAGACGCAACGCAGCGTAGGAAAGTAGCGCGCCTGATAGACGAGGTGATGCGCGCCGCGTGTCACGGCGGTTCCGTAGCCGCTCAGATCGGCCTGCGGCAGGCGCTTGCCATCCACTGTCAGCGTCCCCCAGGGCGCGCCATCGCTGAAGTAGATGACGTTGGCGCCGGGGATGAAGGTCGCGGCGGGCGTGGGCGAGGGCATCCCCAGCAGCGCGCCCACCGCGCCGCGCGGATCGCTGGCGACATGGACGAACAGCCCCACGACCACCGCCGCGACCAGCAGCGTCGTGGCCGCCAGCGTCAGCGCGCTTCGCCGCGGCCCACGCAGCGCGCGCCCCAGCGTGGCGGCAGGCGCCAGCGCACGCGGCAGCGCGGGCGCGCGAGCGGGATCGAGCGGCGCGCGGGTGAACTGGTCGTCGCCACGCTCATCCACCTGCCCGCGCTGCCCCGACGGCCCGTCGTCTCGCATACGGCTGGCTCCTTCGCCGATATCCTCCCTGACGCTCTCTGGCGCGCTATCCGGCGATGGAGATGATCTGCTGAGGATTGCGGTCGGTGAGCACTTCGGGGCCGCTCTCGCCGACGTAGATCATGTCTTCCAGCCGCACGCCGCCCCAGCCGGTGATGTAGATGCCCGGCTCGTTGGTGACGACCACTCCTGGCTCGATGCCCTCGACCTTCGCCAGCTCGGCCTCGCTTTCAGGCGTGCTGACCCGCAGGCGGCTGACAGCGGGCAGCTCATGGACCGCCAGCCCCACGCCATGCCCCAGGCTGTGCATGAACTCTTTGCCGTAGCCCGCCTCATCAATCACCTGGCGCGCGGCGGCGTCCACCTCGCGCCCGCGCGTGGCCCCGGCGGCCAGCGCCGCCAGCCCGGCGTCCTGCGCGCGCCGCACGACATCGTAGATCTCGCGCAGCTTCTCATCCGGCTCGCCGATCACCACGGTGCGCGTCAGGTCGGAGCAATAGCCGTCCACGCGGCAGCCGAAGTCCACCAGCAGCGGCTCGCCACGCTGGGCGGCGCGGTCGCTGGGAACCCAGTGCGGCTGCGCGCCGCCCGGCCCACAGGCGACGATGGTGTCGAAGCTCGGCTCATCGGCCCCCAGCGCCACCATATGCCGTTCCAGCAGGGCCGCGATCTCGCGCTCCGTCATGCCGATGCGGATGTCTTGCAGCAACTGTGCGAAGGCGCGGTTGGCGATGTCCGCAGCGCGGCGAATGGTAGCCAGCTCGGCGGGGTCCTTGCGGGCGCGCACCAGCTCGATGATGTCATCGGTCGGCGTGAACTCGACCGCCTCGCCGAGCGCGTCGCGCAGGCGCGCATAGGTCGCGTACGACATCCAGTCCTTCTCGAAGCCCAGCCGCCGCACACCGCCCTCATCGCTCAGCGCGCGAGCCAGCACGTTGGCCCCCGTATCGGTGTCCGTCAGCAGCGGTTGCGCGCCGCTCGGCTTGATCTCATCCTCGACGCCGTTGAGCGTGAAGCTGCTGGTAATCAGCCCAAATGTTCCGCGCGTCACCAACGCCATGCCAGCGGACTCGGTAATATCGTGATCGGTCGCCGTCAATCCTGTCAGATAGCGCCGATTGTACTGGCTGGCGATGAGCAGGCCGTCGAGGCCGAGATCGGCGATGCGCTGGCGGGTCTGCGCCAGCCGTGAGGCATAGTCCGCGTGATCCTCGTGATCCACTGCTGTCCCCTGTTCCGTTGCGCGCCCAGCCAGGCCCAGCCGGTCGCGGCGCGTCATGCTGATCGGTAGCGGCTGGCGGCTCTCGCGGCGCCGCTCAGTCCTCGCTTCAGTATGACACGCAGCGCAAGCCTGCCGCTATGCCGCACGGGCGCGCGTGGCAGGAACCCAGCCGCGAGCGTACAATAAAGGACGGGCAGGGACTGCGCGGAGCAAGGGCGCATGACAGCCAGCGAACCAGACCGACCAGGCAGGGCAGGCAAGGCAGACAGCATGTCTCTCGATACATCATCCACTTCGGCGGCGTCCGCGCCTTCGGGAGCGCCGCGCGAGCTAGCCAGCGCGCTCGATGCGCCGCGCGCCGCCACCCAGCCGGTGCGCGACGAGAGCGCCGTCAACGAGGCGGATATCGGCCAGCCAGCGCATGGCCTGCGCGCGGCGCTCGTGCGGCTGCTGGCGCTGCCGCTCTTCTACAAGGTGCTGATCGCCAACTCGGCGATCGTGCTGGTGGGCGCCATCGCTGGCACGGCCATCACCTCGCGCATCGTCGGCCCGGCGGGCAATGGCCATAGCGGCTTCGATCTGCCGCTGGCGATCGGGTTCGCGGTGGCCGGGCTGGCGCTGACCTTCGCGCTGAACGCGCTGGCGCTGCGGGCCGCCTTCAGTCCGCTCGACCGCCTGCGCGAGGTGGTGGAGCGCGTACAGCAGGGCGATGTGACCGTGCGGGCGCGTCCCTCACCGCTCGACGACGCGCAGCTGCGGCGGCTGGCCGAGACGCTGAACACGATGCTGGACGAGGTAGAGCGCTATGAGGGGCAGGTGCGCGCGCTCTCTGGCCGCCTGATCTACGCCCAGGAGGACGAGCGCCACCGCATCGCCCGCGAGCTGCACGACGACACCGGTCAGGTGCTGACGCTGCTGCTGATCCGCCTGAAGCTGCTGGAGACGCAGCCCGGCGCCGAGGCCATTGGCGCGCAGATGGCGGAGTTGCGCGAGATCGTTACGGGCGCGCTCGATCAGGTGCGGCGGCTGGCGCTCAACCTGCGCCCGCCAACGATTGACCAGTTGGGACTGTATCCCTCGCTGCGCTCACTCGCCACGACCTTCACCGAGAGCACGGGCATCCAGGCGAGCCTGCGACTGCCGCGCGCTCGCGTCTCGCTGGCGCCAGAGCGCACGCTGGTGGTCTACCGTGTCACGCAGGAGGCGCTGACAAATGTGGCCAAGCACGCCAATGCGCACGCGGTGACGATCACCGTCACCGCCGACGAGGATGAGCTGCGCGTGCGGGTGGCCGATGATGGTCGCGGCTTCAGCCCCGACACGCTGATGAGCCGCGCGGGTCAGCGCCACGCGGGCGGCGCGGGCGTAGGCCTCTTTGGCATGGAAGAGCGCGCCCGGCTGGCGGGCGGCTCGCTCCAGATCGCGTCGGCGCCGGGACATGGAACTGCCGTCACGCTGCGCGCTCCGCTCGCGCGCGGCGAACACAGCGAGCGCGCCAGCGACCCGCCAGCGGCGGAGACGCCGGAAGCGGAGACGCCCAGCGAGAACAGCAGGCCGTGAGGCCTCAGCCGCTGAAATACGTTCCCCTTCAGGGAGGGGACAGGAGGCGAGGTCGCGACAGTTCGCCCCACACCATGCCCCGCGAAAACAGGTTCCCCCTCTCTTTGTGGGAGAGGGGGACAGGGGGTGAGGTCGCGCCTCAGCTACCACTGATTGCCATCGTAGCCGCCCATCTGGCTGCGCGAGCCGTTGCCGCCGTTGCCGCCGTTTGCGCCGTAGCCGCCATTCTGACCGCCATGCTGACCGCCATTCTGACCGCCCATCGGATTGAGGATGGCCTCCCAGTCCTCGCCGCCCATCTGTGAGGGCGCATCCCACGGCTGACGTGGCGCGCGCGGGGCGATGCGGGCGCTGGCCGCCGCGACCGGACGCCCTGGCGGTGGCAGCACCGGCTGGCCATTCTGCTGGCCATTGAACTGCTGCCCGCCGTACTGCCCGCCGTACTGCGCGTACTGCCCATTGCCGGTGTATGAGGCGGCGTCCATCATGTTCGCTGGCCCGCGAATCGCCGCGATCGAGCCAGTCACCTGCTCCATGCGCCGCTGCATCGCCTCTTGCTCGGCGGCCTCGTCGCTGATGCCCGCGGCTGCGCTGTGACGCCCGCCCACGACGTATTGCAGGTCGCGCACGACGCCTTCGAGTTGCGCCGCGCTCTGCGACGCCTCGGTGGCGCCGGTCAGCAGTTGATCGGATACCTGCATCGTGACGGTGATCGCCTTGTCGAG
Organism: Ktedonobacterales bacterium; assembly: GCA_025935235.1. Lineage (GTDB taxonomy): Bacteria > Chloroflexota > Ktedonobacteria > Ktedonobacterales > JADMIN01 > JAKAIY01. The sequence continues at coordinate 5,594 of JAICVT010000001.1, forward strand.
CCGGTCGCTGCTGGCCTGCTGGCGCCGCGCCGCCTCGTCAATGTAGGCCGCCAGCTCGCGCAGGTGTTGCACAGTGGCGCGCGCCTGCTCCTCGGTCAAACGATCCCAGTAGTCATTGAACCAGTTGCTCGCGCTCATGATGCGCTTGGCCGCCTGATTCATCGCGTCAGCGAGATAGCGCACACCGTCGAGGCCCGTCTTGCAGGCGTCCACCACCCAGTGCTGCTCGCTGGCCGAGTTCTCCTGCCGCGCGGCCAGCGACTTCAGCATGGCAACGGCACCCTCCAGATCACCCGCCGACTGCTCCACCGGGCGAGCGGTGCGCGCGCCGATGAAGAGACCGATCAGCATCGCCAGCACGGCCACAATCGCGGCGCTGATGATGGAGAGCCGCTCCTGCTGCACGGCGACCGCCGTGATGGAGGTGATGGGGCTGGCGACGAAATACATCCACGGCAGCGTCTGGAGCTTCTCGCCGACGAACTGGTACTGCGCCTCGCCCGGCGCAGCCGCCTGGAAGGTCGCCTGCTGTTCGCTGGAGGCGATGGCGCTGGCGACGGCGGGCAGGCTCTGGACGGGGATCGAGGTGGTCGCGCCATAGAGCTGCTCGCTGGCGATCTGCCCCTGCGCCTGCGCGTCGAGCGGGCCGACGGCGGTGAAGAGATCGGCGCTATTGGTGTCGGCGATACGCACGCCGTTCTGGTCGGTGATGAACGCCGCGTTGTTGGCGCCGTTGGCCTTGGTCTCCTGGTCAACGATGCTCCACACCTTGTCGAGCTTCAGCTTGGCCCCCAGGATGCCCAGTACCTTGCCCTGGTCGGGGAAGACCTGATAGATCGGCGTATAGAGATCAACGTAGGCGAACTTGCCCTGCGTGTCGTAGTAGACCGCCGAGACCCACTGCTTGCCCGTCTGCACTGGCGTCAGATCTTCTTTCGGGATGGTCAGCCCAGCTTTCAGCGTCGCCTGGTCAGAGGAGAGCAGCAACTGCCCGTTGTTCAGGAACATATTCCACTGGAGATAGTTGTCGTCGCGCTTGGTGCCAACTACCAGCGCGCGGCCAACCGAGGTGGCATAGCTCTCGAAGTTGTCCGCGCAATCGGTGGAGAGGATCGCGGTCGAGACGTAGAGTCCCTGCGCGGCGGCCTGCTTGGCGGCGGCGATCTGCGGCACGCACCCCAGGAACTTCGGCGCGGTGTCCAGCGATGAGAGCGCGACGCCATCGAGCAGCCGCTCGCGGAAGTAGTCGTCAATGCGCGAGGCGTTCGAGCTGGCATCGGCGCTGAGCGCATCGCTGCTCTGCTTGATGAGCGTCTGGCGCGCGAAGTAGTCATTGACGCCGACGACCAGCGCCAGCGGCAGCAGAGCCGCCAGCAGCACCAGCACAGAGAACCGAAGGGAGAGAGAGAGTCGGCTCCGTCGCTGGCGACTCTGCTTGCCTTTTGCCATAGTCCATGCGCCTCATTTCGGGGTGATGGGAGATTGCGCCGTGCTGCGGACATACGTCCGGCGGAATGAGTTCGATGGCTGATCGCCGTACTCGCCTGGGCAAGCGCCTGCCGAGGTCGCTGCCTTCGGCGTAGCGCGCCGTCTGTACATAATCACTCAGCTCGGCATACACCGGTCGCTGGTGGTACTTTCGGACAACAGCGCCGCTCGCTGGCTCGCATCGGCTCGCTGGCTCGCATCGCGCCCTTGCGCGCACTCGGCGACATCCTCACTCTGCTGTGAAGTCTCCGGCAGCCTCGCTGTTTTCGACGTTCACGGCGTGCGCCGCTCGCTAGAAGTAGTACACCAGGCCCAGGCGCTCCAGGCTGGCCAGCAGCGCCGCGACCTCCTCCACTGTCTTGGATGACAGCCGCGCCAGATCGAGTACGGTATGCTCGCCATCGGCCAGCAGCAGAATCGTCCGGTGGCTGCGACTCAGGTTGTAGGCGCTGACCACCGACATCAGGTCGCGCACGTCTGGCGCGCGCCGCGGGCGGCGCTGGAGCGCCTCCTGGTCGAGCGCTGCCCCGCCGCTGAATGGTCCAGTCCCCTGCGACGGCGTGGATGGCATGGATGGCATGGATGGCCACGAAGGCGCCACACTGGGCAACGCGCCCGTCTGGCTCGACCAGTTGAGTTGGCCCGTGGCGCGCGATCCGCTCGCTGGCGCGCCACCCGATCCGCCGCCCTGCGAGGTGGATGGCCAGCCTGCGGGCCATGATCCCGCTCCGCCCGCCGGACCCGATGGGATGGCTGGGTTCGACGCGCCAGCTCCGCCGACCTGCGATGGCGCCTGCGGACCCCGCTGCACGCCAGGCTGCGGCCCAGGCTGCGCTCCGGGGCTGAGCGGGCCGACCGGGCCAGTGGATGGCGCCAGCGGATCGGGCAGCGGGCGGCTGCCAGGCGTATTCCAGTTGAAGCTGGCGGGCGCTCCGCGTGGCGGCGTCGCCTGCGCGCGCTGCGGCGGGGCGTAGCCGCCATTGCCCTGTGCGCCGCTCATGCCAGGGTAGCCGGGCGATGACTGCGATAATGGCGATGCTGGCGACGCTGGCGCGGGATGTGGCGCGGTGACATTCGGCGCGGGCGCGGCCGCGTTTGGCTCAAAGGCGAATTTACATTGCCCCCAGCCAGCCAGCACATGCAGCGCGTCGCGTCCAGTCAGCCCCTCGACCGCGGCGTAGATCGCGCGCCCCTGCGCGAAATACAGCTCACCCTGTTCGAGCGAAGGCGGAGCGCCCCGCTCCACCGTCAGCAGCCCGCTCCTGCGACCAAGCTCGACCACCTCGATGATATTGGAGAGACGGTCAGCGGTTGTCACTCTGGGCTTTGTCATTGCGCCACACTTGCCCTTCACCGCGCTGGGATCTCGCGCTTCACTGTCTGGCCCGGTCTGGACTGCTCTGGACTGCTCTGGACTGGTTGGCGTTGGTCAGAAATAGTCTGGATGGGTCTGCGTCGGATTTGGATAGCTACAGGGGGCGCCACACAGACTGGCCCGATCGCCCGGGCCAGCGCGCTGAGTGACGATTCGCCGCGGACATATGCGCTATCGTTGAAGTATAGCATGCTGGTCGCTGTCTGCTCGCTGGTATATGGACTGATGTGCTATCATCTTGTATTTGGCCCTATTGCCGGTCCCTTGTTCCTCCCTACTCGCGGGCGCGGCGCAACTGATCCAGCTCGGCCAGCTCCTTGACACGCTGGGCTTGCTCCTTGGCGCAGATCAGCAGGCCATCGGGCGTATCAACGATCACCAGCCCCTCGACGCCCGCTGTCGAGATGCGGCGTCCGGTCGTGCTGTAGATCAGCGTGTCGCGCGTGGCGGTCTGCAGGCAGCCGCCGCCGGGCGCGCTGGGGGTGGCGCGCTCCAGCCCGATCACCACGTTGCCCGCCTCATCCGGCGGGTAGAGCGTCGCCACCTGGCTCCAGCTGCCGATGTCGTTCCAGCCGACCGCGATGGGGATGACCGCGATCTGGCTGGCCCGCTCCATCACCCCGACATCAATCGTGACATTCTCACGCAGCCGTGGCCACGCCGCGCGCATCACGGCGGCCACCTCTGGCGTCATGCGCCCGCCTGACCGCTGGGCAGCGGCGCCGATCTCATCGAGCACGCCGCTGACGGCAGGCACATGCGCGCGCAGCTCGGCCAGGATGCGATCCACCCGCCAGACGAAGATGCCGGAGTTCCAGACGTAGTTGCCCGCCGCCAGATAGCCCTCGGCCACATCGCGCCGCGGCTTCTCGACAAACTGCTCGACCGCGTAGGCGCTCAGACTCGCTCTGCCCGTCTCCGTGTCAGGCTCAGCTTCACGCTCAGCGGCATGGGCAAGCGGAGCGCCATAGCGGATGTAGCCGTATCCTGTCTCGGCGTAGGTGGGGGTGATGCCCAGCGTGACGAGCGCGCCCTGCCGCGCCACCTGCTCGGCGAAGCGCAGCGCGGCGCGGAAGCCCGGCGCGTCGGCGATGGCGTGGTCGGCGTGGAAGCTGCCCATCACAGCGTGCGGGTCGCGCGCGGCGATCAGCGTGGCGGCCAGCCCAATCGAGGCGGCGGTGCCGCGTCCGCTCGGCTCGGCGATGATGTGGGCGGGGTCCAGCTCAGGCGCCTGGGCGGCCACCGCCTGGGCGTAGGCGTCGAAGGTGACGACATAGAGGTGATCGGCGGGGATGAGCGGCGCGATGCGCGCGATAGTCTCTTGCAGCATGGTGCGCGGGCCAGGCAGCGGCAGGAATTGCTTGGGGTGGTCCTGTGCGCTGAGCGGCCAGAGTCGTGTGCCGCTGCCCCCGGCCAGGATTGAGGCGTACATCGGCGGCGTGGTTGGCTCTTCCCGCTGGCTTATCATGGGCGGCGTCGGCTGCATAGCGGCGTTGCTCTCATCTTCCTGCTAGTGGATGGCTGCTGGATGGCGGGCATGGCGCATCGCGGCCTCTCTCGACATATCTTCAAGGGAGTATACTCGCTCCCCCCGGCGCTGTCACGCGCGCCGTGACCGCCAGCCCAACGGAGCGCAACCCGCGCCGCTCGCCAGCCGTAGACCTCAGCAAGGAACCTGCCAGATGGGCCAGCATGAGGAATGCGCGTGGAAAAGGAGCATCGCCGTGAGCCGCCGAACGAAGCTGATCGCGCTGCTGCATATCGAGGGGCTGCTCGGCTGGCTGCTGCGCTACGTGCGCGCCGAGTTCGCCGCCTGAGCCAGCGCCATCAGCTACGCCGACGCCTCCTCCTCCGCACGGGCCAGCGCCTCGGGGCCGATGACGCGATGCTGGATCGGCGAGGAGAGCACCAGCGCGGTGTTGGATGAGCCGTGCGGCGCGAGCTTGTTGATCAGCGCTTGCAGATGCTCCACCGAGGAGACCACCGCTGTCAGCGTCATGCAGTCGTCGCCGGTGACACGGTGACACTCAATGATCTCGGGGCAGGACTTCATCAGCGCGATGGTGCGCTCCTCAGAGCGGTCCGCCGACTGGAAGCGCATGATGGTGGTCAGCCCCAGCCCTAGCCTGGCCGGGTTCACCACCGCGTGATAGCCCGTGATGACGCCAGCCAGCTCCAGCCGCCGGATGCGCTCGGCGACGGCGGGCGCGGTCAGCCCCACGCGCTTGCCCAGCTCCGCATACGAGAGGCGCGCGTTCTCCTGGAGGGCGCGTAGCAGCTCCCAGCCAGTGTCGTCCAGAAGACGCTCCGAATCGTTGGTCATGTCCACTTCTCACTTTCCCTATTGCGCAAAGTTCGCTGCTTTGGCTTCGATTTGCCCTTCTGGTCGCCATTTGTTCTTTTGTACCATATCATGGCGCGCCAACGATAGGCCACTGCCAGAACAAGGCGCGCGATGGAGGTTGAGAGAACGATATGGCGACCGCGACGAGCCTGCGCAAACATCTCAGCGTCACCGATGGATTCGTGCTCTATACCAGCGCCGTGCTGGGCCAGAGCCTGATCGTGCTGCCCTCCATCGCCGCGCGGCAGGCCGGGCCGTGGTCCATCCTGGTCTGGATCGGGCTGGCCGCCGTCTCCTATCCCGTGGCGCGCATCATGGCCGAGCTGGGCGCGCGCTATCCCTCGGCGGGCGGGGTAATCGCCTTCATCAGCCAGGGGCTGGGCCAGCGCGTCGGCTGGCTGACCGGCACTCTCTATCTCACGGCCATCGCGGTCGGCGGGCCAGCCACCGCGCTGGTCTTCGCTGAGTATCTGGGGCAACTCGTCCCGCTGCCGGGCGCGTCGCGCTTCATCGTTGCGGCGGCGCTGCTGGGGCTGCTGGTCGTGGGAACCTGCTTCGATGTCTCGCGCATCATGCGCGTGCAGCGCTGGGGCTTCTTTGGCTGTCTGGCGGCGATCACCGTGGCGCTGCTGCTGGCCGTGCCGCATGTCACGACGGCGCGGCTGACCGATGTCAGCGGCTATACGCTGGCGGGCGTTGGGTCCACTGGCCTGATCTGCTTCTTCGCCTTCGTCGGCTGGGAGAACGCCGCCTTCTCCGGTGAGGAGTTCGCCGACCCGCGCACGCTGGTGAAGGCGCTGGGGCTGGCGGTGGCCGCCGTCGGCGTGCTCTTCACGCTGCTGGGCGTCACAGTCGTCGGCGCGCTCAGCCGCAGCGTGATCGCCAGCAGCGACGCCACGCTGGCCGATCTGACACGCCTCTCGCTGGGACTGCTGGCCACGCGCGTCGCCGCCGCCATCGCGGTGCTGTTGCTGCTGCTCTTCATGTTCACCTGGGCGCGCGCCGCCACCCGCCTGATCTACGCCCTGGCGCGCGATGGCCTGCTGCCCGCCGGGCTGGCGCGCATCCACGCCGCCAGCGGGACACCGCGCGGCGCGGCGCTGGCGCTGGCCATCGGCTGGGGCGTCGCGCTGATCGCGCAATATGTCTTCGACGTCTCCATCGAGGCCTACATCCAGCTCTCCAGCGGCGCCTTCCTGCTGACCTATGTGCTGATCCTGCTGGCGGCGTGGCGGCTGCTCTTCGCGCGGCGCTGGCTGCCCGCGCTGGTGATCGCCTCGCTGGCGATTGGCGCGCTGGTGGTGGCGGGCTACCAGAGCCTGTGGTATGCGCTGGCAGCCGCTGTCCTCTTCGCCCTGGCGATGGCCATCCGCGCGGCCCTCACTGGCCCCCGGCGCGACCTCACCCCCCGACCCCCTCTCTCAGAGGGCGAGGGGGAGTTGGTTTCGAGCGGGCGCGGCGCCGCGTGATACTGCTTGACGCCCCACATCTCCTTTTCACACGCAGGGGCAGGCGTTCGCTGAAGAGCGAACACCTGCCCTTGCTCTTCTCACCCGACCGACTAGCAGCCCAGCACGGCCTGGATATTCTTTGCCGCCGCGCTCAACTGGTTGGCTTGCGCAGCCGTCAAGCCCTTGCCGCTCTGCCCCTGCACGTGCACGATGAAGTCGCTCAGGTTGGCGCAGGCATTCGCTGTCTGCCCACCATTGATCTCGCTGCGGATCTCGGTGAGTTCCTCGTCGTAGCTGTTCTGCAACGCCGTGCGCAGATGCATCCCGTTGACTGTCGCGAGCAGATTGCTCACCTGCGCCGCCGCCCCCAGCACCATCACGGTGAAGCTGGCCTGGACGGGACTGTTGCTATCGTCGCTGTCATTGACCGAGCAGGTGACCGTCGTCTGGCCGATGGCGAAAGGCGAGCCAGAGGCGGGCGTGCAGCTAACAGTGGGTAGCGGGCTGTCCTCGTCCACCACGGTCGGCGGACTATAGGTGACGACTGCGCCAGCAGGGCTGGTAGCGTTCACGGTCAGATTGGCTGGCACGTTGGTAAGGGCCAGGTCTTTATCGCTGACGGGATCCTGGTACTCATAGGCGCCGATGTCGCAGGCCGTCTCGCCGTTGTCCGGGCGGCTCACACCACGCTGGTCAATCGTGGGACAACTGGCCACGGGTATCTGATCAATGGCTGGGCTGCTGGACTGCAAGGCGAGAGTCTGGGTTGGCCCGCCGTTGTTGGCCAACCCAGAGGCCAGCAGGGGATTGGTATTTTGCAGGCTGCCCACGCTGGTGAAGCCACAGTCGGAGCCGCTCTCCAGGTTATAGCCCTGATCGGCTCCGATGGGGAATGCGCAGTTGTTCGGGCTGCCGCCTGCGCTGTTGTCCGCCACGATGCTCCCAGCACTATCCAACCCTGTAATATCGCCGAGGCCGCCGCCCTTGCCGCTGCTGGATGCTGTGTTATAGGCGACGGTGCTGTTGTTCAGGGACAGCACGCCATCAGAGAAGATGCCGCCGCCCTCCTGCGCCTGGTTAAAGGCGAAGGTGCTGTTGCTCACGGTCGGCATGCCGCCTTCATTGGCGATGCCGCCGCCGATTCCCATGCCGGGCGCCTGGTTAAAGGCGAAGGCGCTGGTGCTCACGGACATCGCGCCGCCATTATTGAAGATGCCGCCGCCGCCGACCTGCGCCTGGTTAAAGGCGAAGGCGCTGCTGGTCACGGTCAGCACGCCACCTCCATCGTTGTAGATGCCGCCGCCAAAGTTGGATGCTGTGTTATTGATGACGCTGCTGTTGTCCAGGGTCAGTTGGCCCGAATTGTAGATGCCGCCGCCGCTGGACGCTTGGCTCCCGATGATGGTGATGTTGATCAGGTTTACCGCGGAGCCCTCATTGTCGATGGCGCCGCCGTTGCCCGCAGCGATTCCACCCTGGATGGTGAGGTTGTCGAGAGCGAGATTGGCGCCGCTCTGCGCCTCGATGTCTTGCACGATGCCGCCGCCATCCAGCGCCACCTGCTGGTTCGTCCCATCAATGGTCAGGGGGCTGATGGTGGTGATATCGAGCGTCTTATCCAGGTGGAGGTCTTGGGCGCCGCTGCTGTTGCAGTTAAAATTGATCACACCGCCGCCGTTGGTCTGCGCATTGGTGAGCGCGGTATCCAAATTAAGGCCAGTCCCACTGACGGCAGCGTTGGCGCTGGTACAATCGGTCACCGTGTAGACGCTGGGAGCGCCGTGGATGGCTGGGGCCAACGCGAGGTTCAGGATCACCACCCCCACCACGAGCAGGGCAGCCAGTCCCACCTGACCTCGCGTCCGGCGGGGCCTGCTCCCGGGTAACAGCCGCCCAATGCCAGCATCTCCGTTCGGCTCGTTCGATTCGCGAGCGCCGCCGACGCGCCACCCGCGTGTCCTGATGGATCTGATAAACCCTCGCATCACACCTGCTCCGTTTCTCCTGCCGCGCGCCAGGCTCGTCGCCTTGTCCTGCGCAGCTCTCTCTGGCCACCTGGCCACTTGCCTCTTGTGCGCTTGCCACTGGTGCGCTTGCCACCTGGCGCCAGGCTCCACGGCTCTCGACCCCCACCCCTCCGCATCGAGTGATATGTCTGGTCCGCCTCGCGCCGACCAGGAGGGTGGCGGCGTCGCGGCTGCCGCAGACGGAGGCAGCCGCGAATGGAGAGGGAGTAACTGCTGCGTGCGGGGGATGAGGATCTGTAACGTCGCCACGCCACTGTGGCATCAACGTGGTAATAGACCTAGTATGGAGGCGCGCCATCAAGCGTGCTTGGGTGGTTCTGCCCATTTTTTTGCCTGGATCGCTGACGTAGTTGGCGCGGCTCGTCCGCAGAGATGTTCCCACGATGTTCCCACGATGTTCCCAAGGGCGTATCCAGGACGCCCAGCGGCGCGGTCGCGCGACGGAAGGCTGTCGGCGTCAGTGGTGATCTGGCGTCGCGCCAGGGGGAGGGGACGCGCATGGCCCGCGCGCTAGAGCAGGCTGCGCTCCAGAGCGAAGCGGGTTGCGGCGGCGCGCGAAGTCACCTCCAGCTTGCTATAGAGCGAGGCGACGTGGTGATTGACGGTCCGTGGGCTGACCACCAGTTGACGCGCGATTTGCGCGTCGGTCAAGCCCTCAGCGAGCAGGCGCAACACGTCCAGCTCGCGGCGTGTCAGGTGCTCAGCGCCGACGCGTACTGCGCCTCGGTCCGCGACCGGAGCGTCCTCATCAGCTGAACTGCGGCCCTCGCCGCCCGCCAGCGCCGAGGCGTCAACGAGCGCCTCGGCAAATATCTCCTGCGGCGTCAACCGCTGGCCCGCCGCGAACGCCGCAGCCCACGGCTCAGCGCGCGCCGCCGCGCGGATGGGCGCCACCAGCGTTTCCCTGCGCAACTGCTCCATCGCCGCGTAGGGTTGCCGAAGCGTCTCCCACATCTGCGTCGCCGCGCCCAGCAGCCGCGCGCCGCGCTCCTGCTGGCCCCGCTGTACACATGCGACTGCCAGCAGATCCAGCGCCACGATCACGTCCCAGGGGCGCCAGCCGGTCGCCCAGTTGCTCTCGCGCGCCACCGCCAGCGCCTCCCCCAGCAGTACCGCCGCGCGCGGCGCCTGGCCCTGCCACAGCGCCACCTCGCCGAGCTGAACCAAAAACGCGGCCGCGTACTGCCGCCGCCCGGCTGCGCGCGCCACGTTCAGCGCTTCGGTGAATCGGGCTGTCGCCTCGTCCCAGCGCTGCTCCGCACAGGCGAGGCCCCCCAGGCCCCCGAGTGCGGTGAAGATTGCCAGCGCATCCTCGTTCGTGCGCGCCAGCGCCAGTGCCTCCTCGTAGCACGCCTGCGCCTGGCGAGGTTTCCCCTGCAGGTCTGCGGCGAGACCTATGAGAAGAAGCCCAATCACCTGCGCCAGCCAGTCGTCCACCACGCGGGCCAGGCGAAGCCCCGCATCCAGCGCGGCGAGCGCTGGGCCGATCTGCCGCAGAGCCGCCAACAATGCGCCGCTGATGGTGAGCGCACGCGCTCGCAGCCAGGTCGGGATGCTGGCTGTCTCGGGTGGCGCCAGCGCCAGCAGCGTCTCGATCCACTGCTGCCCCTCGCTCAGGTAGCCCGCTTCGGTCCAGAACCGCCAGAGCGCCGTCGCCAGGCGCAGGCCAAGCTCCGTCTCGCCGGTGGCGCGCGCCCACTGGAGCGCCGCGCGCACATTGCCCAGCTCACGCTCTACTCGCTTCATCCAGGCGATGTCGTCTGGCCCGCGCAGCTCTGGCTCAGCCTCCTCGGCGAACGCCAACATATAGCGCGCGTGGGCGCGGCGCATAGCCTCCGCCTCGCCGCTGGCCTCCAACTGCTCCAGCGCGAACTCTCGTACGACGTGGAGCATCTCGAAGCGTGGTATCTCCGCCGCCCAGTCCTCGCCCACGCGCTGGGCGATCAGGCTCTGATCGAGCAACTCACCCAGGCCGGTCAGGGTGTCCAGACGCAGCGCCGCCGCGCCAGATGGGGTCTGGCACACGACCTTCGCCGCATCCAACGTCCAGCCATCCGCAAATACTGCCAGACGCCCAAAGAGACTCCGGCTCCCGGCGTCGAGCAGGTCATAGCTCCAGGCGATGGCTGCGCGCATCGTCCGTTGCCGCGTGGGTAAATCGGCCGCCCCAGCCGTCAGCAAGGGCAGTCGGTGTTCCAGTTGCGCCAGCATCGAAGCCGGGGAGAGCAGGCGCGCCCAGGTCGCCGCCAGTTCGATGCCCAGGGGCAAGCCGTCCAGTCGGGCGCAGATGTCGGCGATGAGAGGCGCGCTCGCGTTGGTCACAGGGAAGTCCGGACGAACCGCCCGCGCCCGTTGGAGGAACAACGCCGTCGCCGCATAGTGATCCAATTGCTCAGCGCTGATACGGCCATGCCCACTGGGAGGAGTGGGAAGCAGCGCGACCGGGTAGACGTGTTCGCCACGGAGACGCAGTGGCGCCCGACTGGTGACCAGCGCCCTCAATCCGGCGCTCGACTCCAGCAGCTCGGCGATCTGGGGGGCGGCTGCGGCCACCTGCTCGAAGTTGTCCAGCAGCAGGAGCAGCGATTTGTCGCGCAGAAAGCCGCGAAGCACATCTGCGATGGGCGCGCCGCCGCTTTCGTTCAGCCCCAGCGCCTGGGCAATCGTGGAAACGACCACCGCTGGGTCAGTCAGTGGCGCCAGCGGCGCCAGCCAGACGCCATCGGGAAAGATGTCCTCGGCGCGCTGGAGCGCCCAGGCCGCCTCGAGCGCCAGGCGCGTCTTGCCAACACCCCCCGGCCCGGTGAGGGTGATGAGCCGTGTTTCCTTCCTCTGCAACAGCGCCGCCAACTCCTCCAGCTCGCGCTCTCGCCCAAGCAGCGGAGTTGGCGCCAGCGGGAGGTTGTGCGGCGGCTTCGCAGGCGTGTCCAGCGCCGCAGTCGGAAGCGTGGTGTCCAGCGGCACGATACTCGGCTGCGCGCGTGGAAGCAGGATGAGAGCGCCGCGCCCCGCCGCGACGAACCCAGCGCGCGTCTCAGGATCAAGGCCGAGGGCGTTGGCGAGACGCTCAATCGTGCGCGTGTGTGGGGCCTTGCGATATCCCAGCTCGAGTGCGCTGATAGCGCGCCGGCTCAATCCCGTGCGCTGGGCTAACTCTTGCAGCGTCAGGCCCACTGCCAGCCGATAGGTTCGGAGCAAGGAGCCAAAGCGCGCAGCGCCGCTCGCCAGACCGCCTCGTAGCGGCTGTAGCGTCTCACGGGTCTCCACGGGCGCTACCTCCTGCCGTCCAATCGTCCCTTGCTGGGCTCTACGGAGTTCCCTCCGATACGAAGCAGACGAGAACCCGCGTATCGCGATACTTCGTATGGACTAAGAACGGTCAAGTATGCCCCGAAGTTATGTGCATCCGTTCACAGGTCATTGCTCTGACCACATGTTGAGACGCATGGCGCAGGGAAGTTGGTCGTGAGAGGGCGCTGTCCTCTTCGCCCTGGCGATGGCCGTGCGCTCCCTCATCGCCAGCGCTCGCCGCGCCGCGCTGAGCCTGGAGCGCTGAGACAGCATCCTCGCCTCCGGCTCCCACTCTCCTCGCGGGAGAGGGGGCTGGGGGGTGAGGTTCCTCCACTCTCACCACTTGACGTAGCCCTCACTCTTGCGTAATGTATAAAGCGACGTTTATATAGCGTCCCTTTATGAGTCACTTCCAACCCCGCGCGACATTGTGCGGGCGCGGAAGTCGAAGAGGGAAGCGACGACGCATGCAAGAGGATCCCGCCCGCGCACGACTGCACCAGCATCTCGACCTGCGACGCGCCCTGCGCGCGCTGGGCGACGAGGTGCGCCTGGAGATCGTGCATATGCTGGCGAATGGCGCCGAGAGAAAAGTCACCGACCTGGCGGCGACGCTGCTGATTAGCCAGCCGCTGGTCTCGTGGCATCTGAGCGCGCTGCGTCGCGCGGGCCTCGTGCGCAAGCGTCGCACCGGGCGCGAGGTCTACATCTCGCTGGATCTGGCGCGCTATCGCTCTGTCGTTGGTCAACTCGGCTCACTGATTGAGCCAGTCAGCCAGCCGCAACCAGCCGCGCGGCCCATGCGCTCCCCAGCGGAGCCAACGCCGAGCGCGGGCTGAGGCGGGAACGCGCCTGCAACGCGCCTGCATGGCAGACATGGCAGACATGGCAGGCGCGGCGGGCGCAGCGGGCCGCCAGACGCCGCAATTTCCGGCGGCGGCGCCCGAGGATCGTGATGGGTCTTCAGGAGGACTACAGTACGTGGGCAAAGACAAGATTCGTGTCGCCATCATCGGCGTCGGCAACTGCGCCTCTTCGCTGGTGCAGGGTGTCGAGTATTACAAGCATGCCGCCGATGATGAGTTCATCCCCGGCCTGATGCACGTCAATCTCGGTGGCTACCACATCAACGACATCGAGTTCAGCGCCGCCATTGACATTGATCAGGACAAGGTGGGCAAGGACCTGAGCGAAGCGGTCTTCGCCGGGCAGAACAACACCTACAAGTTCAGCGATGTCCCCACCAAAGGCGTGACGGTCGCGCGCGGCATGACCCACGATGGCCTGGGCAAGTACCTCTCGCAGGTCATCACCAAAGCCCCCGGCCATACCGCCGACATCGTCAAGCTGCTCCAGGACACTGGAACCGATGTCGTCATCAACTACCTGCCAGTCGGCAGCGAGACGGCCACCAAGTGGTATGTCGAGCAGATCTTGCAGGCGGGCTGCGCGATGGTCAACTGCATCCCGGTCTTCATTGGCCGCGAAGAGTACTGGCGCAAGCGCTTCGAGGAAGCGGGCCAGCCGATCATCGGCGACGACATCAAGAGCCAGGTCGGCGCCACCATCGTCCACCGCGCGCTGGCTCGCCTCTATCGCGAGCGCGGCGTCAAGCTGGAGCGCACCTATCAACTCAACGTCGGCGGCAACACTGACTTTATGAACATGCTGGAGCGCGAGCGACTGGAGTCCAAGAAGATCTCCAAGACCAACGCCGTCATTAGCCAGCTCGACTACGACCTCGGCACATCAAACGTGCATGTCGGGCCAAGCGACTACGTGCCGTGGCTCACCGACCGCAAGTTCGCCTTCATCCGCCTGGAGGGGCGCACCTTCGGCGATGTGCCGCTCAACCTGGAGCTGAAGCTGGAGGTCTGGGATTCGCCCAACTCCGCTGGCGTGGTGATTGACGCCATCCGCTGCGCCAAGCTCGCCAGGAATAACGGCATCGCCGGGGAGCTGCTGGGGCCGAGCGCCTACTTCATGAAGTCGCCCGCCATCCAGTACACCGACGAGCAGGCGCGACTGATGGTCGAGGAGTTCATCCGCGATAACGCGCTGGGCGCCAAGCCCGCCAGCGACGCCAAGCCCGCTCAGGCCAAGGCGCACGCCAACGGCCACACGCTGGCCGAGGCTGGCGCGGTTCGCGACCTGCCGACGGCGGAGTAAGCGACGCGCCTCGCCCATGCGCGAACATGTGTGATGCGCATCAACGCGCCTGGGCGAGCGGCGCGTGGCGCGTGGCGTTCGCGCCACCGCCGCTCAGGGCATCTCCCAACGTACATCTGGTATCGCCTCTGATCGCCCGGAAGGCGAGGAGCATGCGATGGTCTACTGGTTGACACGACTGGCAAGCTGGCTCACGGGAAAGGTTCCCCGCCGCGCGCGTCTGGCGCTGGGGGGGCCGCTCACGACGCTCGTCTACTATGCCTGGGCGTCGAAGCGGCGCGTGACCATCGCCAACATGGCGCAGATCATCGGCGCGACGCCTGATGATCCACGCGCACGCCAACTGGCCCGCCAATCGTGGCGCAACTATGGTCGCTACCTCTCCGACTTCTTCTATCTGCCCAATGCGACGCGCGAGCAGGTGATGGCGCGCGTGCGCGATGTCACACCCGCTCCGGGCGCCTTCGCCGGGCTGGATGAGGCGGCGGCGCTGGGCAAGGGCACGATCATCGCCACCGCGCACTTCGGCGCGTGGGACATCGCGGGCGTGGTCGTCGCCTCGAAGCAAACACTCTATGTGCTGGCCGACACCTTCACCGACCCGCGCATGGATGATCTGATCCAGGGACAGCGCGCGCACTTCGGGCTGCGCGTGCTGCGGGCCGAGAAGTCGCCGCGGCCCATCCTGCGGGCGCTGCAAGACAACCAGGCGGTGGCGATCGTGGCCGACCGTCCGCTGCCAGCGAGCGAGGGCACGCCGATCACCTTCTTTGGGCGGCGCTGCTACGTGCCGGGCGGGGTGGCGCAGCTCGCGCTGCTCTCAGGCGCGCCGATCGCCGTGGGCTGCGCGCGCTACGACGACCAATTCTCGTCCACCTATTACCTCGTCCTGGCGGAGCTGATCTATCCAGAGCGCACAGGCGACCGTCAGGCCGACATCATCCGGCTGACACAGCGCGTCTATAGCGCGCTGGAGCGCGTCATCGCGGAACACCCGGACCAGTGGTTCATGTTCCGCCCATTCTGGCCAGAGCAACCAGAGCAATCGGCGACGGCGCCCGCTGACGCCGCGCCCGCGTTGGCGACGAGCGCTCCGGCCAGCGCCGCGGCCTCCGCGGGCGGCGCGCAGGGGGAAGCGGATGACTGAGCGCCCCGACGCGCCGAGCGCGCGGCTCGATGTGAATGACCGGAACGATCCTGGAGGTCTGAACGACCGGGCGAGGTACTGGGCGTTCCGCCTGCTGGCGGCGCTCGCGCCGCTGGCGCCACTCTGGCTGGCCCAGCGCATCGCTGTGGCGGCGGGGGCGCTGCTGTGGCTGTGCGCGGGCGGGCTGCGGCGGCGAGCCGAGCGCAACCTGGGGCGCATCCCCCCGCTGGCGGCTGATCCGGCGCGGCTGCGTGCGGCCACACGTGGCGTCTTCATCAACCTCGCGCTGAACTACCTGGACTTTTTCCGGGGGCGCGTCGTCACCTATGAGGAACTGGCGCGCGGCTGGCAGATCACCGGCTGGGAGCTGTTCGAGCAGGCCATGCGAGCGGGGCGCGGCGTCATCATCCTGGGCGCGCACCTTGGCCCCTTCGAGTACGCAGCATGGAAGCTGGGCGAGCTGGGCTATCCCCTGCTGACCCCGGCGGAGCGGCTGCGACCGGAGCGCTTCAACCAACTCGTGGCGCGGCTGCGCAACCATCATCACGCGCGGCTCTTGCCGGGCGACGACCGCGAGACGCTGCGCGAGTTGCTCGGCGCACTGCGCAACGGCCAACTGGCGATGTTCGCGATTGATCGCTGGGTGATGGGGCCGAGTGACGCATGGCCACTCTTCGGGCAACCCGCGCGCCTGCCGACCGCGCCCTTCGCGCTGGCGGCGCGCAGCGAGGCGCCCGTCTTTCTGCTGGTTCCCTGGCGCCGCGGACTCAACCGCTATGGCGGCAGCGTGGAGTTGATCACGCCGGAGCGTCTGCGCCCAGAGGCCAGCGCCGATGGCGAAGGTGGTAGCGAATCTACTGGCGCCCCACGCGGACGCGACCGCGAGGCCGCCATCGCGCGGATGCGCCAGCGGCTGTATCCCGCGCTGGAGCGCGCCATCAGCGAGCATCCAGAGCAGTGGGTCTCGGCGCTCTCGCCCATCTGGGACGAGCGAGACGCCCAGCCACGGCGGTCGCGAGCCGCCGCGACAGAGGAAGCGACGGAGCAGACAATGGAGCAGGCGCCAATGGCGACGACGCCCGCAATCGTGAGTGGCGCGCGTTCTGCGTTGCCTGGAGGAAACGCGCGCGTGCAGATAGCGCAGTAAGCAGAGCGTCGTGGGCGCCAGTCGCAATCACTGGACGCAACCAGCGAGAAGCGCCCGCGTAAAGCATCGGGGCTCGCGCGGCGCCGAACGACCCACACGGCCAAGATGGGCCAGAGCGCACGACGCGCTATCACCTTTCGCGCCAGACCTGTATAATGAGGTGACTCGGCGGACAACGCGCGAGCGCGCACAGGTGAGACAAGGCAAGACCAGGCGAGACCAGGCAAGACCAGGCAAGACCAGCGACGACAAGGAGCTTTTCCCATTACCTATCCATCAGACACATCAGCGCACAGCACTCGCAGCAGCACACCTGCCGCCGATTACACCCTTTCAGGATACGTTGGCCGCAAGCGCGCCACCGGGCTTGCCGACCTGCACATGCATACGACCTATAGCGATGGCGTCGGCTCCGTCGAAGAGACGCTGGCCGTCATCCAGTGGCGCACCGCGCTGGATGTGATCGCTATCACCGACCACGACACCATCGAGGGCGCGCTGCGGGCGCGCGATCTGGCGGAGCGACAGCATCTGCCCTTCGAGGTGATCGTCGGCGAAGAGGTCAGCACGCGCGAGGGGCATGTGCTGGCGCTCTTCCTGCATCAGCGCATCCCGCCGGGGCTGAGCGTCGAGCGCACCATCGAGCTGGCGCACGCGCAGGGCGGGCTGGCGATCATCGCGCACCCATTCAATCCCGTCTTCCGTCATAGTGTGCAGCGGCCGGTTGTGGATCGCCTGCTGCGCCAGCCCGATCTGCATCCCGACGGCATCGAGACGCTCAACGGCAGCTTCGCGGGCATCGGCTCGTCGCGCGTGGCGCAGGAGCTGACGCGCTCGATCTACCATTGGGCCGAGACCGGCGGCAGCGACGCGCACACGCCCTCGGCGATTGGCTGCGCGCTGACCCGCTATCCTGGCTCCGGCGTGGAGGCGCTACGCCAGGCGATCAGCCAGCGCGCCACGAGCGCGGAGGGCGGCTACTGGCGCGCGCGCGAGTATGTCACCTACGTCTCGCACACCATAGCCTATGGCATCAACGCGACCTATGAGCCAGCGAACCTGCCGCATACGGCGTTCTCGCGGGCGCGGCAGGCCACCTTTGGCCGCTTCGCACACCGGCGCGTCGTTCACCTGATCAATTCGCTGGCGCCCGATTCGCTGTCCGTCAATTCGCTTGAAGTGGCGAGCGCGGGCAGACGCTAGCCCCATGCTAGTCGCTCGCTCGCACGCTGCCGCGCCAGGCCATTCAGGAGGAGATGGGCGAACGCCCAGAGGGACCTAGTGAAGATCGGACTTGTCTCGCCCTACGACTGGAGCTACCCCGGTGGCGTCCAGGAGCACATCCAGCGCCTGTCCACTGAGCTGCGCGGGCGCGGCCACAGCGTGCGCATTCTCACGCCGGCCACGGGCGTGCGCGGGCGACAGGTCGAGTATGGCGTCTACAAGCTCGGCTGGGCGGCGCCGCTGCATGTGAACGGCTCGATCGCGCGGGTCGCCTTCGCGCCGCACGTCTCTGGACGGCTGCGCGGCATCCTGCATCGCGAGCAGTTCGACATCATCCACCTGCACGAGCCGCTGGCCTCGCCGATGGGGCTGTACGTGCTGCATACTGGCCCGGCGACCGGCGCGACGATTGTCGGCACATTCCACGCCTGGGCGCGGCACAGTCTGGCCTCGGCGCCAGAGTGGGCTTACGCCTCGGCGGCGCCATTCCTGGGGCGCTACTATCGGCGGCTGGATGGCCGCATCGCCGTCTCGCCCGCCGCCGCGGAGTTCGTCTCACGCTTCTTCCCCGGCGACTTCCGCATCATCCCGAATGGCGTAGATACGCAGGTCTTCCATCCCGATACGCCGCCGCTACCAGCGTTCGACGATGGCAAGCTCAACATCCTGTACCTGGGGCGCATCGAGAAGCGCAAGGGGTTGAAGTATCTGCTGCGCGCCATCCCGATGATCCGCGAGCACTTCCCCAATACGCGCTTCCTGATCGGCGGCGACGGGCCGCTGCGCGTGGGATTCGAGCGACTGGTGGCGCAGGCGGGCTGGCCCGATGTCGTCTTTCTGGGGCGAGTGCCAGGGGAGCAACTACCCGCGCTCTTCGCCAGCGCGCACGTCTTCTGCGCGCCCAACATCGGCGGCGAGTCGCAGGGCATCGTGCTGCTGGAGGCGATGGCCTCCGGGCGGCCGGTCGTCGCGTCTGACATCCCCGGCTTCCGCTCGGTCATTCGCCACCAGCAGGATGGCCTGCTGACCCCGCCCACGCGCAGCGAAGAGCTGGCCTGGGCGGTGTGCCATCTGCTCAGCGACGACGCGGAGCGCGCGCGACTGGCCCAGGCGGGTCGGGAGCGCGCCGAAGCGTTCAGTTGGGAGCGTGTGGCCACCGACGTGCTGGGCTACTACGAAGAGCGGCGGGCGACGGTCAAGCGTGGCTCGCTCTATCTGCCGCCGGAGGCCGCATCGGTCTCGCTGGCGGATTAACGTCGTAGCGCCGCTCGCGGCGCCCATCGAAACGCCCACCGAGGCGCCCATCGAGGCATCCATCAGGGCTAGCGCAAACGGCTGGCGCGCTCGCGGCGATGGCTCAATCGCTCAATACAGAGAGCGACGATGAGCGGAGCGATACGCGACGCGCGGGTAGTGTGCCGAGGAGCGTCTGAGCGTTCGAGTCAGCGCCCTGATGGTACAATGAACACCACGCGGAGCGAGGAAGAACATGTTCGGGCCGGGCATTCAACAACGAGCGCGACGCATCGCCGAATACGTGGTGCGTCCACTCGCGGCGATCGGCCTCACACCGAATATGGCCACGCTCATCGGGCTGCTGCTCAATGGCGTCGCCGCGGCGATTCTGGCAAGCGGCAGCCTGCGGCTCGGTGGCCTGGCGCTGCTGATCGCCGGTCTCTTTGACATGGTGGATGGGGCGCTGGCGCGGGTCACCAACAAGAAGACGACGTTTGGCGCGTTCTTCGATTCGACGATTGACCGCTACTCCGAAGGGCTGACGCTGCTCGGCGTGATCGTCTTCGCGCTGCGGCAGCCGCCCTCGCCCACGCACACCTGGGAAGTGGCGCTGGCCTACGTGGCCGCGCTCGGCTCGGTGATGGTGAGCTACACGCGCGCGCGCGCCGAGGGGCTGGGCCTCAGCCTGAAAACCGGGCTGATGGCGCGCCCTGAGCGGGTGCTGCTGCTGGCGGGCGGCCTGATCATTGGCGGAGCCGATTGGCTCGTGTGGACCCTGCTGGCGCTGGCGGTGACGAGCGTCTTCACCTCCGCCCAGCGCATCGTTGATGTCGCCCGCATGCTCGCACGAGCGGGCGCCAACTCAGGCGCCCGCACGACCGCGACCGCCGCGCCATCGGAGCGCGCCATCAGCGGGAACGGGCACGCCGCGTCGGCTTCGTATTCCACGACAACACAACGAACACCAATCACTCCAGAGTCTCCCTCCTCGGCGCGGTCAAGGGGCGGCTCTGGGCCAGCGAACTGACGCGCCGGCGCGTCAGTTCGCGCAATGACAACCGAGTGACAGGGCGGCGCTTCCGTCAGGGAAGATGGGTCGCCGGACACAACGCCGGTGGGGTTGAGCGACGTCGAGCGACGCCAGAGCAGCGCTGAGGCGCGCCGGGCGATGAGCTTCGACCGCCGCGACTGCGTAGCGCGGATGGGCCGCGCGGCGCGATGTGTGACCCAGGCCAGGGAAACCGCCTGCGTCGCCCGCGCCACGTCTGAGCCGCTCGCGGGCTGCGCGCATGGCGGACCGTAGTCTCTCGTTCTGGCGAGCACAGTCTTCGCAGAGTCCTACACGATTCATGCGCCGCGCTGGCTGGCTCTCCGTCTGGTCTCCCCCACACCGCGCGTCCACGCGCCTGCCCCTGTCAGACCACAACAGGAGAGAATCCTACACCTATGAGCCAGACAACATTTGATCCCACCACGCCGGGCGGCTCCTCAGAGGGCGCCGCGAACACCACCTCCACCGGACAGACTGGACAGACCGGACAGCATGGGCAGAGCGCGCGCCATCGCGCGCCGCGCCGCGGGCGCTCCAGCGCCGCCAAGGCCGCCGAGAACGCCGCGCAGACCACTGCGCAGCTCGCCGCCGAGCGCGAGGTCGCCGCGCCCGCCAGCGCGACCGCCGCGAGCGACACCCCCGCCGCGACCGCCAGCGCCGCTGAGGAGCGCCCCGCCGCCGAGCCACGCGGGCGACGCAGCCGTGGCGGCGCCGCGAAGCGTCCCGCGCCACGCGGGAAGTCGGGCGCGCAGCTCATCATCACCAAAGCGCCAGAGGAGGAGCGGCCAGCCGACCAGGCGAGCGACGCGAGCGCGACAGCGGAAACGCCAGAAACCGCTGCCCTGGCTGGTGATCCCACGATGCCAGTCGCCCAGGCGCTAGCGGAGCCACAGGAGCCAGTCGTCGTGCCAGTCGTCACCGCTGAGCCGACCAGCGAGCCGCCCGCGCCGCCACGCAAGACGCGCTTTGGCCTGCCGCGCCGCCTGCAACAGCAGCCGTCGCAGCCAGCGGCCAGCGCGCCCGCTACCGCAGCGTCCGCAGCGACCGTCGCCGAGCCTGCCGCCGAGCCTGCGATCTCCGCCCCTGCGACGGAGGCCGCGCCCGCCGAGCCTGGCTCGCCGCCGACCCCGCGCTACCGCTTCGATCGCTCGCGCCGCACGACCATTCCTGGCGCGACGCCGCCACGACCAGAGCGGCTCAGCAGCCAGCGATCTGGTCTCTACACTGACAGCGATGCGGCGACGGAGCCGGTCGCTGAGCCAGCGGCTGAGTCTGCCCCGCGCGAGCATACCTTCGATCTGCCCTCGCTGGACGCCCTGATCGGCGCCAGTGGCGGCGCGGCTGGCTCTGACCTGCCGACGCTGGCCTTCGAGTCGCCGGCCGCGAGGGCGGGCGCGGCGCCCGCCACGGCTGACCACGCGGACGAGGCCGAGCAGGCGGAGGAGGGCGAACCATCGGAGTTGGCGGAGGGGGCTGAGGGGGCAAGCGGCGCATCGCGCCGCCGCCGCCGTCGCCGCCGCAGCGGGCCGGGACATAATGGCGCGCATGGCGCCGACCAGACCGAGCAGGATGAAGCGCTGGATGACTTGAGCCAGCTCGCGCCAGGAGATGATGCGCTCGACGCGCTCTTTTCTGAGGAGCCGAGCGCCGCGCCAAGCGAGCCGAGCGAGCCGAGCGAGCCAGAGGCACAGCCCGCGCCGCGTGGCCGCAACACGCGCTTCGGCTATCCGGGCCGCGCGTCGCGCCGCCCAGCAGCCGAGCCGAACTGGGAGGCCGCGCCGCAGCAGCCAGCCCAGCAGGCACTCACCCAGCAGCCAGCAGCGGAGGTATCGCCCTACAGCAGCCCGGAGCCATCCTTCGCGCGCGGCTTTGGTCCCGCGCCCAGCGGCGCCGCGATGCCGGTGCGCGAGTCGTATCCGCGCACGAGCCGTGTCGAGCGCGGCGTGGATCCGGTAGCCGCCGCCGTGGCGCAGGTCGGCGCGGTCATCCGCGAGGCGATTGGCGCGCAGACCGATCGCCTGCTGACCGAGATGCGCCATGCGCAGCCGCCCGCCATCAACGTTTCGATCCCCAACGCGATGTCTACCGAGCGCGTAGGCGTCTTCGTGGATGTGGCGAACATCGTCTACTCGCTGCGTGGCATGCGCTTCTCTGTGGATTTCGGGCGTCTGCTCGACTTCCTGCGGGCCAACCGGCGGCTGGCGCGGGCGCAGGCCTATGCGCCGACCAACCCGGAGCCGGGCGCCGAGCAGAGCTTCCTCAACGCGGTCAAGGGCATGGGTTATCGCATCACCACCAAGAACTACAAGACCTTCTCGAATGGCGCCAAGAAAGCCGACCTGGACCTCGACCTCTGCATGGACATCGTGCGGCTGGTGGAGGCCAAGGCGGTGGACACCATCGTGCTGGTCAGCGGCGATAGCGACTTCCTGCCGCTGCTGGACTTCTGCTACGACCACGGCGTGCGCGTGGAGGTGGCCGCCTTCGACGACGCCGCCTCGATGATCCTGCGGCAGAGCTGCGATCTGTTCATCAACCTCTCGCTGGTGGATACCATCCGGGGGTAGAACCTCACCCCCAGCCCTTTCTCCCGCGAGGAGAAGGGGAGCCGGAAGAGCGCCCCGACCTGCGCGCAAAATGCGCGCAGGCGGGGCGCTCGCCGCATGGCGTGCGCGGCGCCATCAGATCGCCAGCAGTGGCGGTTATCGTCAGGCTCGCGTGATCTGGACAATGCTGGCCACGCCGCCGTTGCCTGGGCATCCGTCGCTGGTGACGGAGAGGCAGACTTGCGCCGAGACGTCATCTTGCATGAAGAAGTGGTAGTAACCAGGAGCCAGTGTCGCGGGCAGCGTGAAGGACGCGGATTCATCCCCGCCGCTCCAGGTGGTGATGTGGATGGGGCTGGCGCTGGCGACGATGGGGCCGGACGGAGGAAAGCTGTTCGGCGGACCGTTTCCGGGCGGCGGCGAGCGTGGCTGTTCGTCAGCAGCAGCGGCGGCGCGCGAGGCGAACGGTCCGATAAGGCCAGTGACTAGCAGTTCGGGTATTGGCTGCGTGCTGACCAGCGACGGATTGGGCAGCGCACACCACAGAAAGCGTACCGTGGCGCCGGGGTGGTAGACAAGTTGCCGTGGGAGAGGGCCGAGCGCCAGGCGCGCATACGAGCGATGGGCGCCGGGAGGGGTCGTGGGTGGCGCGGCCAGCGGTGTCGGGATCGCGGCACGCGCGGCGGGGCAGGTCAAGGACGACACGCGATGGTTCGTCGTGGCGCCATCTAGGCCAGGCACAGGGCCACCCAACGCTCCATACACGGCAAGCGCCAGCAGCGCGCAGATCATACTCAGGAGGAACACCGAGCGGCGGGGCCGCTGGAAGAGGTAGGTCACCCAACTCGGAGTGTGTCGCATCACACCCATCCTTTGCCCATCCCTTGATGATCGCAGCGGTTTCGCTGCTCGCGACTCTCCGCTTTCACCGTCAGGCGCTCGCGCCCGGAGAACGCTACAGAACGCATGCGCGCGGCCTGAGCCAAGCGGATGGCGTGGCGCCTTCGCGCTGATGATACGACATGAGCGCGCACATGGCTGATGACGAAGGTGTCGAGTTGCTCACCCGCCCTCACGGCCTCCTCTCCTCGTGGGAGATCGGATGAGGGCCGAACTTCCCGCCTGCACGCTTTGCACACGGACGGGCGTTGTCAGGCGGCGAGCGAATCCAGTCTACGCGGGGAGCATCTCTGCGACTCTCGCGAGATCGAGCGCCTGCTGGATCGTGAGCTGCTGGCCAATCTCCGTGGCGCGGGCGACCTCGTCGGCTGAGAGCGCCGCCCGCGCTTGCTCGACAAACTCGCGACCGGCTGTCTCTTCGGAGTAGACGTTGACAATCCCTTCCTGGTGAGCATAGACCTCCGCCGCGGCGGCGATCTGTACCGCCCGGTCGGGTCGGCGCTCAACAAACTCGGTGGAGGCCAGCCCGATCAGCGCCAGTCCGACTCCGCGGACGCTCCCTACGTCAGCATAGGCGCGCGCGGAGTCGAGGAAGGAGCGGCGCGCATCTGCCGTGTCCTCGCGCCGCAGGAAGATCCAGGCCGTCTCATCGAGGATACGGGCCTCCTCGGCGCGATCGCCGATCGTCTCGAATGCGGCGAGCGCCTGCGCATAGAGGTCGAGAGCGCCTGCGAGGTCGCCACGGCCAGCCGCCAGAGCGGCAAGCCCGCCAAGCGTGAGGCCAGTGCCCTCCTTGTCGCCGAGTCGCCGCTGGATGTCGAGCGCCTGGGAGTAGCGCGCGTGCGCGGTGTCCAGGTCGCCGTTGGCAGTGCGCAGGATGCCTTCGATCGTCAAAGCCATCTCCTGGCCCCAGGCGAACCCCATCGCCTGGCTCTGCTCGATGCCCTTTGCTGTCCACCGAAGCCCCGCGTCGAGATCAAATCCGAGCAGCCCCAGGCCGATGACAAACGCCGCCACACAGCGCTCGTGATCGTCGCGCAGCTCGTCCGCGATGGCATAGGACTCTGCCCATAGCTCGTTCGCACGCGCAAACTCACCTAGCACCCACCACGCTAGCCCCGCCGTTCTCAGAGCGCCAGATCGTCCGACGGTGCGCGAGCCACTCGCGTCCGTGGCGAGGAAGGCCGAAGCGTAGTCACGGGAGGTGAGATTCTTGCCCCGAATGTGCCAATACATGTAGAGATCGCCGCACAGTCGCATGCCCGCTTCGGCGGCGGTCGCGTCACCACTCTGAGCCAGCTTCAGGAAGCTGTCGAGGGCAGCCTGGAGGTTGCCCTCCTCGGCGATGCCGCGTTCGAGCGAGGCCACCTGAGCGCTCCCCTCGATGCCGTCGCGAATCTCGTGGGCAAGCCCCGCGTAGCGCTGGGCGTGCCGCAGCGTGATCGCATCCGCCTCACCAGCGGCTTCGAGCCGCTCGCGGCTGTACTCGCCAATCGTCTGCAACAGCCGCAGCCGGTTGCTCTGGATATCCACCTGCACGAGCGCCTTGTCGACAAGTGACTCCAGCTCATCGAGGCACGACCCGCCTGGGTCCGCGCAGATCGCCTCGACATCAGCGAAGTCGCACCCGCCGACGAACACCGCCAGGCGCCGGAAGAGACGCTGCTCGCTCTCGGTGAGCAACGAATGGCTCCAGTCAATCGCTGCACGGAGCGTCTGGTGGCGCGAGGGTTGGTCGCGCTGGCCGGTGGTGAGCAGGTTCAGCGCGTGGTCAAGCCGTTCCACCAGCGCCTGCGCGGAAAGCAGCCGCAGCCGCGCGGCGGCAAGCTCGAGCGCCAGCGGCAGGCCATCCAGGCGGCGGCACACCGCGACGATGGCGCTCGCATTCTCGGGTGTCAGTGCGAACGATGGCTTTGTGGCGCTGGCGCGTTCGACAAACAGCGCGATGGCGGGGTATTCCAGAAGCGAGGCGACCGACGCCAGATCGGAGCCGACGACTGACGCCGAATCTGGGGCGGGGAGGGCCAGTGGCGCCAGGGAATACTCACGTTCCGCGGCGATGCGCAGCGGTGTCCTGCTGGTGGTCACGATGCGCAGGCGTGGGCAGCTCTCCACCAGGCGGGCCACCTCGGGCGCGGCCTGCACGACCTGCTCCAGATTGTCCAGCAGCAGCAGCGCGCGCTTGTCCCCGAGGAGGGCGATGACGCCCTGGCCAGCCGTGCGGCCCTCCGCCTCCTTCACGTCCAGCGCCGCCGCCAGAGCGGGAAGGAAATTCGCCGGATCGCTGATGTCGGCCATCGGGATATAGGCGACGCCATCCAAAAACTCAGGCGCGAGCAGTCGGCCGAGTTCGCCGAGCGCGCTGGTCTTGCCGACACCACCCGGCCCCGTAATCGTGACAACCCGCGCGCTCCGAACCAGCTCGGCCAGCGCCGCCAGGTCGGTGGATCGCCCAACCAGTGGCGAGCCGGACTCGGGCAGGTTGTTCGGCAGGTTGGCGTAACGCTCGCCTTTGCCTTCCAGCGCTTGCGGATCTGGCACAACGATGCCATCAGCCGAAACCGCGTATAACTCGATTGGCCGTCCGACGTTCTTGAGTCGGAACCGTCCCAGGCTGACAAGGCTCACGTCGTGCCGGTTCTTGAGCTGGTCGCGCGCAGAGTCGGACAGCATCACTCCGCCCGGGACCGCGAAGGATTCGATGCGCGAGGCGATGTTGACTGCATCGCCTGTGAGGCGCTCAGGCTCGACGAACACCTCGCCTACATGCACACCGATGCGCACGGGGATATTCTGCTGGGCAAGTTCGCGCTGGATGGCGACAGCGGCCTGCGTTGCCGCCAGCGCGCTCGGAAACATGCTCATGCTGCCGTCACCGAGCCGCTGAACAATGCTCCCGCCGAAGGACTGGTGCTGGCGCTCGACCGCGCGCATGTAGCGGTCGCGCCTGTCGACAGCCAGGCGCTCGTCGGCCTGGATCAGCGCTGTATAGCCGACCATATCGGTGAACATCACCGCGACGAGCCGCCGATCGAGATCCTGCATCACCGCTCCCTCCCCTCCCGATGTTCCTGCCCCTTCCGGTGAGATGGAGTATTGCTGCGCATCCTACCACGACTGGGCGCGCATCGTGTATGCTGGCGTGGGGCGGGCGTGAGGGGCGCGCCGACCCTCTGTGTTGGCCAGTCGTGAAAAGGATTGAGCGCGCATGCTTCCCGCCGCCTTCGTTCCCTTCTTCGCCGCCAGCATGGGCGCGGCTGGCGCGCTGATCGGCCTGCTCTTCATCGCCATCTCCATCGCGCCAGAGCGCACGGTCGGCAAGGCCGCGGCCCCTGAGCGCGCGGCGCTGGCAGGCAACGCCTTCACCGCGCTTACCAATGTCTTCTTCATCTCGCTGGTGGCGCTCATTCCCACGGCGGGTGTGGGGCCAGTGGTAGCTCTGATGGGCGCGCTCTCGTGCGTGGCGACCTCGCGTCTGGCGATCAACCTGCTGCGCCGCCGCGACGATGGCAAGCGCCTGACACTGACGCAACTCGCTCGGCGCCTGTCGCTGATCGTCGCCAGCCTGGTAATCTATGGACTGGAGATCTGGCAGGGCTTCCAGCTACCCACCACAGCCAACGTCAACCCCGACGCGATCATCTTCGTCGCGTTCCTGATCGTCGCCACCTACGGGCTGGCGCTGACGCGCATGTGGAGTCTGCTGGGCGCGCGCAAAGATAGCGTCTTCGCCTGGCTCAACGTGCTCAACGATATCGAGGAGTAGCCCCCACCCTCCAACCCCTCCCCCGCTGTGCGGGAGAGGGGAGCCACGGCCCTATCGCTGGCCAGCGCGCTATCCGCCTGGAAAAGACAACCTCCCCTCGCCCTCGGGGAGAGGGGCAGGGGTGAGGGCCGCGCCACATCATTCGCGGCGGGGTGGCGCTGACGAGCGGCGGCTTGAGCGCGTGTTCGGCGAGACCGCGCTGGTCGGGCTAGAGGAGCGCATCTCGCTCGACGCGCCGCCCTTCGCCGCGCCACGCGCCCCGGCGCCATTGGCTCCGTGGGCCCGCCCCGCGCGTGGTGGGCCGACGCGCACCGGACGCGACACGCTCTGCGCCAGCCGCGCCAGCGGCTTGATGGGGTCCAGGCTGAGTGTGTTCTTGCGCACGCGTTTCCGTCGGCCCGTCGCGATCTTGGGCGAGGTCTGGTCGCCAACGCGCTTGGCGGCGGGCAGCAGCACCGTGAAGGTGGTCCCACGACCGGGAACGCTCTCCACCTTGATCTCGCCGTGGTGCGCCTCGGTGATCCACCTGGCGATGGCCAGCCCCAGCCCGCTGCCATGCTCATCGCGCTCGCGGGCGCGGTCGGCGCGATAGAAGCGCTCAAAGATGTGCGGCAGATCACTCTCCTGGATGCCGATGCCCGTATCGCTGACCGTCAGCGTGGCGAACGGCCCAAGCTGCCCAACGGCGATCGTGATGGAGCCATCGCGCGGGGTGTATTTGATGGCATTGTCCAGCAGGATCATCCCCAACTGGCGCGCCTGCCCCGGATCGGCCATGATGCTGACCGGTGCGATCTCCGTCACCGAGAGATTGATATGCTTGCGCAGCGCCCGCAGGTGCGACTGGCCCGAGCGGTACAACTCCATCGCCAGCTGATCCATCTCGACGACCTCGCGGCGGCCTGAGAGCTGTTCATCCAGCAGGGTCGCGCGGGCGCCGCGACTGGCCGAGGCCGCGTCTACCCGCGCCAGCATCAGCAGATCGCTCACCAGCGTCGCCATGCGCTCGGCCTCAACGTAGGCGTCGTCAATGATCTCGGCGCGCTCTTCCGATGAGAGGCGCGGCGCCTGGCGCAGCAGCTCCAGATTGCCGCGAATGGTGGTCAGCGGGGCGCGCAGCTCGTGTGAGGCGTCGCTGACGAAGCGGCGCTGGGCGTCGGCCACCTGCTCCAGCGAGGCCAGCATCTCGTTGAACGTGCTGACCAGCTCGCCGACCTCATCTTTCGCCCCGCGATAGCGCACGCGCGTCCCCAGCCCCGCCGCGCTGGCGTCGCGGGCGATGGCGCTGGCGGCGCGCGTGATGGTGGTGATGGGGCGCAGGCTGCTCTCGGCGATCAGCCAGCCGCCCAGCAGCGCGCAGAAGATGGCCACCAGATCGCCGATCAGCAGGATGCGTCCCAGCGTGCTGAGCGCGTTGTTGACATCTTCCTCCGACTTCGCCACCAGCACCACGCCGGCGATCTGGTCGGCGGCGGAGGCCACCGGCCCACCGCTGGGGGTCGGCGTCGGCGTGGCGCTCGCGCCGGGCGAACGCCCGGTATTGCGCGGCGTAATCTCGATTGGCTGCACGTAGATTGCCAGCAGCGCGCCATCCACCCGCGCCGAGTAGGAGCCAGAGACACCGCGCAGCGCGTCGTTGACCACGGCATAGTTGATCGGCAGCGAGCGCCCGTTCAGCGAGGGCGCCAGATATTTGAGCCGCCCCCCCGAATCCAGCACCTCGAAGCCCAGATCGAGCCGACCCAGCACATCCGGCACGGTCAGCGTCAACTGCTTCTGGATGGCCGCATTGGTGGCGGGGTCAGGCGTTGTCGCCGGCGAGGGGACCACAGTAGGCGTCTCGTTGGCGGTGGCGCCCGCCGTGGCCGTGGCATTGGCGCTGGCGGTCGTATTGGGCTTCGGCGTCGGCTGCGCGGTGGCGCTGGGCGTCGCGGTCGGGACGACGACTGTGCTGGTGGGCGCGCTGGATGGCGTGCCAGATGGCAGCACGCTCGATCCGCCATCTGACGAGTATTGCTCGTGTTGCAGCGCTCCGGCGATGGTGATGGCGCGCACGCGGATATCGGAGTTCAGATTGGTCTGAATCTGGTTCTCGGCGATGGTGAAGGTCACGGCAGAGAGCAACGTCAGCAGCGCGATCAGCAGCGTGGCGTACCACAACGTCAGACGTTGGCGGATGGACAGCCGCTCGGCCAGCCAGATGCGCGCCCGCCGGAAGGGTGTCATCGGGCGGCTCGCGCTCGTCTCCCTCGCGGCGCGGCCAGAAGAGCCGCCAGATGGATCGGGCGGTAGTTCAATCGCCATCTCGTCTCGTCCTCCGCAGCGTCCGTCTGTCTCATCCGCGTGGTATACGCAGCGCGCCATCCTTCGTGCGGCGCACGCTCTGCTCACCCCGCTCGCTAGCTCTTCGGGTCACTCTCGCTCTTCTCGCGCAGCGCATATCCTGCCCCGCGCACCGTGTGCAACAGGCGCGGCTCGCCTGCGGCCTCCAGCTTGGAGCGCAGATAGCCGACATAGACCTCCAGCACGTTCGACGCGCCGCCAAAGTCATAGCCCCAGACGCGCTCCATGATGATGTCGCGCGTGAGCACCTGGCGCGGGCGCCGCATGAAGAGCTGGAGCAATTCGTATTCCGTCGTCGAAAGCTCGATCTCACGCTGGCCGCGATGCGCGACGCGCGTGCCGGTATCCAGCTCCAGATCGTTGAAGCGCAGCACCTCGGTCTGCTCAGGATTGCGCCGCCGCAGCAGCGCCCGCACCCGCGCTTGCAACTCATCCAGCTGGGCTGGCTTGACCAGATAGTCGTCGGCGCCCGTGTCCAGCCCCTTAACGCGGTCAGTCACGGCGTCGCGGGCCGTCACCATCAGGATCGGCGTCTGGTCGCCAGACTGGCGCAGGCGCGAGCAGATCTCGAAGCCCGTCATGCCGGGCAGCATCAGATCCAGGATATAGAGGTCAGGCGGGCGCTCTAGCGCCTTCTGCAGCGCCTCCGGCCCGGTGTGCGCCACATCCACGCTGTACCCCTCATAGGCCAGCGCGCGACGCCAGGTCTCGGTGATGCGCCGGTCGTCGTCCACGACTAATATATGCGCTTTCATAGAATTTCCGCCGTCCTTTCGCGCGTGGATCTCCTCCATTGTACGCCACGCGGCGCTACGCCCGGCGCCAAAGACGCGGTAAGTACTCTTATGTACAATTCAGGTGTGACTCACGTGCGTCTCATGCCGCCATGCGAGACTGATACCTGCACAACACGACACGAAGGAGGGACGCATGACCTGGAGGCCCAGTCAGGGAAGCCGCGATCGCATGCCAGCCGTACAGCCAGCGCTCGACCTGCGCAAAGGGCTGACGGATCGTCCTCAAGGAAGAGATGGACGCCAGGAGGCTGGTCAAGGAGCCAGGCAGGGAGTCGAACGCCAACGCATCATCCTCGTCAGCAACCGTGGGCCTGTCAGCTTCAGCGTTGATCCGAAGACTGGCCGCTTTCATAGTGAGCCCGGCGCGGGTGGCGTGGTGAGTGGCCTGCTCAGCGCCACCCGCCAGCGATCCGTGACGTGGATCGCCGTGGCCATGAGCGACGCCGATCGCGCCATCGCGCGGGCGCATGCGGGTGGCGAGGGCCACGTCGTGCGCGACTTCCCCAATATCGCGCTGCGTCTGGTAGATACCGACGAGAACGTGTATCGCCGCTACTATGACGGCGTGAGCAACAAGGCGCTGTGGTTCATCCAGCACTATCTCTTGCAGCCAACACGCCATCCGCTCAGCGCCCAGACGACCCGCGACTGGGAAGAGGGCTACCGGGTGGTCAATGAGGCGGTGGCGCAGACCGTGATTGACGACCTGGAGGCCACTGGCCTCGAGACGCCGGTGATGTTCCAGGACTACCACCTCTATCTGGCGCCGGGCATCGTGCGCGAGCGCCTGCCGTGGGCGCGGCTGACCCACTTCGTCCACATCCCCTGGCCTGATGCGCGCTACTGGGAGCTGGCGCCCGAGGTGATGGCGAAGGGCGTCTTCGCCGGGCTGGCCGCCAACGACGTGATCGGCTTCCAGACCGAGCGCGATGCGCGCAATTTCCTCGATGGCGCGCAGCGCTTTGTGTCAGATGTCACGCGGATCGAGGCCGCGCCCGGTGAGGTGGGTGCGCTGCTGGTGGATGGCCGCCGCGTCAGCGCGCGCGCCTATCCGATCGCTGTCGCGCCGACCGAGGTCTATGCGCAGGCCAACGCCGAGCCAGATGACGAGACGAAGCGGCTGCTGGCCCAGGCGCGACCCACTCCCGACCACAAGCTGATCTTGCGCGTGGATCGCGTCGAGCCGACCAAGAATATCGTGGCGGGCTTCCGCGCCTACGAGCGCATGCTGCAATGTAATAAGCGCCTGCGCGGGCATGTGACCTTCCTGGCGCTGCTAGTACCCTCGCGCGAGGGGCTGGCCGAGTATCGCGCGGTGATGCGCCAGACCCAGCAGGCCATTGAGCGCATCAACCGGCGCTATGGGACGGCGACCTGGCAGCCGATCATCGCCGTCTTTGGCAACGACCGCGCGCGGGCGCTGGCCTGCATGCGCCAGTATGATGCGCTGCTGGTCAACCCGCTGCTGGACGGCATGAATCTGGTGGTGAAGGAAGGCGGGCTGGTCAACGAGCGCGCTGGGGTGACGGTGCTCTCGCGTACGGCGGGCGCCTATGAGCAGCTCGGCCCCTATGTGCTGGGTGTGCCGCCGACCGACATCGAGGCGATGAGCGAGAAGCTGCTGGAAGCGCTGACCATGCCGTCGCGCCAGCGCCACGAGCGAGCCACAGCCATGCTGCATCTGCTGCTGAAGGAGAGCGCGGCGACCTGGCTCCAGGCGCAGTTACGCGATCTGCGCCAGCAGACGGCTCGCCCGCGGATGGTCTACCGCGCCGATACCGCGACCCAGCGCCTGGCGCGCTTCCCAGACGCCGACGCGCTGGCCCGCGAGACGCTGATGGCCGCGCGCCACGCGCTGACGCCGACCGCGCCGGCTAGCTCCGAGATTCACGCCTGAGCGCGGCGCCAATCAGAAGTGAGATGTGATCTGGCCCCGGTGTTGGCTCCTCTGTTCTGAGGGGAGCCGCGCCAGGGCCAAACTCATTGTTGGCGCGGCGTTTGCTGGCGGTTGAAATCGCGCCTGGGAGGCCCGCGGGCCGCGAAGCTCGGCTCCGCCTGCCGCCTGGGCTACGCGCCTTCCTGCTCCGCAGCCTCCTCGGCGCGTCGCACGTCTATCGCTGGCTGCGGGATGTACGACAGGAGGCGCGTATAGTCAGCCTGAGAGGCGGGCGGGAGTGCGACCTGGCTGCCAGACCCGCCAGACCCGCCGCGCGTGCGGTTGAGGCGTTCGCGCACCGCGCTGAGCGTTTGCCCGGCGAGCGATCGCTGCCCAGACTCCCAGGCGACGCTGGCCAATATCACCAGGCTCTCCAGTGCCTGCGGGATCTGATTCTGCGCCTCACAGCGGTCGGCGCTGGCGCGCAGATACGCTTCGGCCTGGGGCATGTCGCCCAGGCGCGCAGCGGTTCGTCCGAGATGCTGGAGCGTCTGCGCCTCGCCCGCCACATCCTCCATGCGCTGGTAGAGATCCAGGCTGGCGGTGAAACGCTCCATCGCCTGCGCGAAGTCTTGCTGGGCCGAGGCCAGCTCGCCCAGACTGCTCTGAGCGACCGCGGTTCCCTGCCGATCCTCCAGATCCTCAAAAATCTGGAGGCTTTCCTCCAGCGTGTGCCGCGCGGCGGTCAGACCGCCCCGCAGCCGTTGGAGTTCGCCGAGATTGATCAGGCTGACGGCGACGCCGCGGCGGTCGCCGACCTGGCGCTTCAACCTTAAACTCTCCTCGATCAGCGGCAGCGCGCGGTCGAGATCGCCGCACTCGATCAGCAGCGCGCTGAGATTGTTGAGAGCCACCAGCGCGCCGCGCGTATCGCCCAGGTCACGCAAGATCGCCAGACCATCGGAGTACAGCTGGCCGGCCTGCGCCTGGTCGCCGCGAAACTTAGCCACATTGCCCAGCGTCAGCAGCGCTCTGGCCTGTTTGGCGGGCTGGTCGGTTTTCGCCAGGAAGGCGCGCCCGAACTGCTCGGCGCGTGCGTAGTCGTGGCGCCCGGCGGCCAGGATCGTCGCGCAATAAAGCGCGCGGGCGAGACTCTCATCGCGCACGCCCGACCCGCCGGACCCCGTAGACGCTGGAGCGTCCGCCAACGCCAGCATGCCCTCGACCCACTCACGCCCCTCGATTCCGTAGCCGCGCGTCTCCCAGAACCACCAGAGCGCGCCCGCGAGCCGCAAGCCCAGATCGAGGTCGTGATGCTCGCGTGTCCAGCGCAGCGCCGCGCGGATGTTGTCATACTCATCCGCCAATCGCATCAGGCTCTGTCGCTGTTGCGCGCCGGTCAGCTCTTGCTCCAGGCGCTCTACGAGGTCGGTGAAATACGCGGCGTGACGCTGGGCGAGCGAGGCGCTCTCCTTGCGTTCATCCAGCAACGTTCGCGCATGGGCGGCGATCACGGTGTGCATGCTGAAGCGCGCCGAGTCATCGCTGGATGGCGCGGCGAACATCAGGCTGTGATCAACGAGCTGGGTCAACGCGACCAGACTCGCGTCCTCGTCGCTCTGATTGTTCTGGTCAAGTGAATTGGAGAGCGCAGGTGGCGTCGGCCCACAGATCGCCTCCGCCGCTTCAACCGACCAGCTTCCCGCAAAGACGCCAAGGCGCCGAAACAGAACCTGCGCGCGTCCATCCAGCAGGTGATAGCTCCAGGACACCGCGTCGCGCATCGAGCGTTGGCGCGCGCTGCCAGCCTGAGCGCCAGCCTCTGTGCGGCGCGTGAGGAGTGAGAGCAGTCCACGTCCGCTGGCTGATGAGAGCTGGAGCAGCATCTCGCGCGGCGCCAGGCGATCAGACCAGGCGGCGGCCAGCTCGATGGCCAGCGGGATGCCGCCCAGGCGGGCGCAGATCCTGGTGATGGCGCGCACGGCGGCGGGCGTGACGGCAAATCCCGGCTGCGCGCTCCTCGCGCGCTCCACGAAGAGCGTCAGCGCTGGGGCGCTCAGCGCCAGATCAGCGGAGATGGCGCGGCGCGGATCGGGCATGGCGAGCGGCGGCAGCGCGACAACACGCTCACCAGCAATCTCGACCGGATGGCGACTCGTAACGAGCAGACGCGCGTGCGGGCAGCGTTCGAGGAGCTGGCTCAACAGCGAGCGCGCCTCCAGGAGATGCTCGAAGGTGTCGAGGACGAGCAGCAGACGCCTGTCCGTCAGCTCCGCGCAGAGCGTCTCGCTCAGCGATTGGCCTGCGCGTTCGCGGACGCCGAGCGCATGCGCCAACGCCGACGGAACATACGCGGCGTGGGCCACCGGGGCCAAATCAACGACCGCCACATCCGCAGCCAACGCAGGCGGCAGGGATCCGATCACCTCCAACGCCAGGCGCGTCTTGCCAATCCCGGCTGGGCCAGTCAGTGTGACCATGCGATCATGGTCCTCGGCGAGCGCGGCTCGCACGGCCTTCAGTTCACTCGCGCGGCCAATCAGCGGCGGCGGCACAGCGAACTCGTCGCCAGCGGGCGGCTCGCCTGTCATCGGCTCGCCTGTCATCGGCGCCGCTGCCGCGTGAGCCAGAGAGGTCACATGGGCGCCGCCAGTGAAGCGCGCGGGGCGCAGCAGCGCCTCCTCATCCGCGGTCAGCTCCAGCGCCGCGCTCAGCAGGCGCAGGGTATCGCGGCGCGGGTAGCGGCTGATACCGCGCTCAATGTCGCTGATCGTGCGGATGCTTACGCCAGAGTGTTCAGCCAGTTCCTCCTGCGTCAGGCCGTGCGCCGTCCGCAACTGCTGGAGCGCCAGCGCCAGCGTTGGCGGTTCTGGATGGGCCATGAGCAACCTCCCTGCGCCTGCCCGATTCTGCCCGACTGTGCCCGATTCTGCCGGTGATTCCGTGGTTTTGCCACTAGCGTCGAATCGCGCCTCACGGTAGGCTTACGCTTGAAGCGCTTGATACGCTGATTGCCCTCACAGACAGGCGTGCGGCGGATGCGCGATTGGCGTCGCATCCGCACAGCAGTGTAGCACAGCCTGTCTGGCGGTATCGTATACGCTTCGCGCCTGTCGTTCGCGGCTCCGGTCGCTCCGAAACACAAGGGGGAGAGGAAGATGGCTAGACAGAAGCGGTCATCGTGTCAGAGCGTAGCGATCTCTCGGCTGGGGATCAGCGTGTTGCTGGTCAGCGTGCTGGCGCTGGCCGCGTGCGCGAGTGGCGGAGCATCCAGCGGCGCTGGTGGCGCTGGTGGCTCCTCGTCTACTGGCAGCTCGCCGACGGCGACGGCGCCTGGGCCGACACCGACGATCGCACTCCAGCAGATCACAGTCGCCTATTGCTCAAAGCTCCTGCCGCTGGCGACGGCCAACCAGATCATCCCGGCGTCCAGTCCGGCGACCACAATCACGCAAGGCAACCCCAACCCCGCTCTGAGCGGCGCGTGCAATTATGTCGTGCCGCCCTCGCAGGCGCTGTTGGTCGTCTACTTCATCCCCTATCATGGACCCGACCCAATCCCGCAGAGTGACATTCAATCCGAGCTGTCAAAGGCCGCTGGAAACGACGTGACGGTCACGGCGCTCAACATGGTCTCCGGAATCGGCGACCAGGCGGCATATGTGGAGGCGACCGCCAACGGTAATGGCGGCTCGGTCACTATCCATATCTTCTATGTGCTTGAAGGCCCGTTCATCTTCGACTGCTTCACGGAGAGCTACCTTTCGCCCGTGATGGCGAACCAGAGCCAGCTCCGGCAGTGCGCGACGACGGTGGATGCCAACCTGCGCACGTCATAGCGTCCGCGCGCCTGATCCGCGGTTGGCATCACTCGCGGATAATCTCGCCATTGTTGAGGATGGATGGGTCGGGGGTGTAGGTGGGGTACTCGATCTCCCAGATGTGGCCCGGCTCCTCGCGCGCCTCCCAGCGGCGCAGCGCATCCATCAGCACGGCGCGCTGGATGTCAGGCCGGTTCGGCAGGCCCAGCGGATCGCCCAGCGTGAAGCCGACCGGATGAATCGCGCGTGGCGGTCCCATCTCCGCTGAGGCCTTGGGCAGCAGGGTGATGAGGACGGTGGGCAGGCCCAGCATCTCGATCTCGCGTTGAATCGCCACGACCGTGCGATGGCAAAGCGGTCAGCCAGCGGTCAGCAGCACAGCGTCGGCGCGCGAGCGCTCGATCAGCTTCGCCATCTCGGGCGCGGCGCGCTCGTAGAGGTCGCGGATCTTCTGGGTGTAGCCCATGAAGCCGAGATGCTTGTCACCCACACCGCCGATCACGCCCTCGGCCGCCAACTCGCGCAGGCGATCAATTGGGAAGACGCAGTTGATGTCCTGGTCGGCGTGGCGGTGGTCATAGTGCTCGTGCGTCACCATCAGGTGGTCGCTGGCCACATCGCCAGGGATCAGCCGCCACGAGTTGTCGCCCGCCAGATCAAACGGCTCCTGCTCGCGCAGGTGCACGCCCGCCGTCGTGACCAGCGCGAAAGTCGTCTCAGCCAGCTCGCGTCGTCGCGGGGTATAGGGGATGCAGCGGCGCGACATCGGCATAGCGACAGCCTCGATTCTGGCATAGAGTGGCGCGGCGGCGGTTGATGATGAGCGTATGGATTAGGCAATCGTGTGGCGCCGTAGGAGACGGGCGGGTAAACCCGCAGCTAAGGGCGTTCCGCCGCGAAGCCTGCCTCCGCAGGCTAGGAGACGGTGGGTTACGTCCTAGCCTGCGGAGGCAGGCTTCGCGGCCCGCAGGCCACTTAGCTGCGGCTTCAGCCGCCCGTGGCCCCGCGCCGGACCATCACCCAATCACCATGTGTTTCCGCATCAACCGCTGGCTTGTTATGTTAGCTGAGCTTGCGCAACACCTCGAACAGCTCTTCGTTGTCGGGCGTCTCGCCGATGGGGCGATGGACGTGGATCCAGGCAATCTTGCCGCTCTTATCAATCACGAAAAGCGCGCGCTCAGCCATGCCCCCCGGATGCCGCACGCCGTAGAGATCAACTACCTTGCCCTGGGGATAGAAGTCGGAGAGCAGCGGGAAGGTCACGCCGATCTGCTTGGCCCACGCGGCCAGCGAGTGCTTGGTGTCCTCGCTGACGCCGATCACCTCGGTGTCATAGGAGCGGAAGCGGTCCAGCTCCGCCTCATACGAGGGCATTTGCGCCGAGCAGGTCGCGCTGAACGCGAAGGGGAAGAAGGCCAGCACGACGTTCTGCTTGCCACGGAACTCGCTGAGCGTCACCGATCCGTCGGTGGTGGCGGAGGCCAGGGTAAAATCAGGGGCTTCATCGCCCACTTTCAACGTCGGCGTAAACGACGCGCTCTCGACTGCCATGTGAGAAGCTCTCCTTCTTGCACGCACGCGCTGCTTCAGCGTCTGCGCCAAAATGCGGGCGTGGGGGTTCGCTTGGGATTGTAGCGTGGGGCTTGCGCCAGCGTCAAACCCGTCAGACCGCGCCAGACCGCGCCAGACCGCGCCAGACCGCGCCGTGCCAGCGCCGCTGGCTATCAGCGGTCTATCGGCGGCGCGTCAGCGGTGCGTCAACTGCGCGTCAACTGCGCGTCGCGCTGGGCAGCGTGAACCAGACGCTCGCGCCATGATCCGGCTGGCCGGTGGCGGCGTCCGCGCCGATCTCGCCGCCATGCAGCTCGATGATGCGGCGCGCGATGTAGAGGCTCAGCCCCAGACCCGCGCCGCCGCTCGCGCCGCCCGGCTGCGGCGGTGGCGCGCCGCGATAGAACGGCTCGAAGATGTAGGCGCGGTCGCGTCCGGCGATGCCCGGCCCCTGGTCGCGCGTCTCCACGCGCAGCCGCTTGCCCACGCGTCGCGCCGCCAGCGTGATGGGCGTCTGCGCTGGCGAATAGGCGAGCGCGTTGGCCAGCAGATAGTCCATCACCTGCTGGATGCGCGCGGGGTCGGCCAGCGCCAGCAGCGGACCCTGCCGCTGGGGCAACTCGACGACGATGGGGCGCCCATGCGCCTCGGCGCCCTCAGAGGCGATGCGCCGCAGCAGCGCGCCTATGTCCACGCATGTGAAGGAGAGCGTCAGGCGTCCGCTATCGGCGCGCGCGGCCTCGCTGAGCGCGCTGGCGATCTGGTCCAGCTCATCCACCGCCTGCGAGAGCAGCGCCGCCGACTCCAGCCGTGGCGCCCGCCCACGCTCGATAGCGCGCGCCACCATCTGCGCGTTCAGCTTCAGGCTCGCCAGCGGATTCTTGATCTCGTGCGCGATGGTCGAGAGCGCGTGGCTCATCTGAGCCATCTGGTCGGGGTGATTCGTCGCCGCTGGCTCTCCACTGCCTTCCGCCGCATGCTCTGGGGCCATCAACACCCTCCCTGCATCTCTGTCTCGCACCGACGAGGCATTCACTCTCCGATACTTCTAGCATACGTCATCGCCCTGCCCGCGCTCACGCCCCTCGGCTGGCCCATCACGTTTGGTGAGGCGCGATGCGAAGTTTTGCTGAGTTTTGCAATGGGAAATTGACCGGCGAGGCGCGGCGATGGTAGCGTTGCGGCAGAACGCCAGCCAACGTTAGCTGACGCCAGCAGACGCCAGCCGGGCGCCAAAGCGTCGGGGGATAGATCAGGAAGCCTACGTATGAGGGCATCAGGGTTGCGAGCGCGACACTGGATCGACGCACTGGCGCTGCTGATCGGCGCGCTGCTGGTGGGCTGCGCGCCCGCCGCTGGCGCCGTGCCGCATGCCGCCACGACCACCGCGACGCCGCGCGCGACCCCTGCGCTGGTCGCAAGCCCAGGCCCCGCCACGCAGCTCGGCGAGCGCACGCGCCAGGCCATCGGGACACTGGCGCGCAAGGTCGAGGTCACCTATGACGCGGCGGCGCGCACGGCGACCGTCAGTATCACCATCTCCGGCGGCATCCCGCTGACCGATCAGCAGGTCGCCGCGGCGCACGACCTGGTCAAGCTGCTCTGCTACAAAGCGGGCGCGGCGCTCTGGTCCAGCAGCGTAGCGCTCAGCCAGGTGACGCTGCTCGTGCTCGGCCCGATGCAAGACGCCTACGCCAACATCATCACCGATTGGTATGGCGTCGCCACGCTGACGGCCAGCTCGGCCCAGCGCATCCAGTGGGCCAGCCTCAGCCCAGACGCCGCCTGGAATCTGTATGACCAGCGCATGCTGCGGGTCGCGTTCAGCGTGCCCGATGAAATCCCAGACTGAGCCAGAGCGAGCCAGACTGGGCGCGCGGACAGCGCGGAGAGAGGGAACCTTGCGATGATCATTCGCGTCTTCCGTGCGCGGCTCAAGCCGGGCGCGCGTCCGGCGTATGAGCGCCTCTGCCGCACAGTCAGCGAGCCGCTGATGCGCGCCCAGGAAGGCTGCCTGGCCGTCTCGATTGGCGAGGCTGACCTGTCAAAGCCCGATGACTTCGTCTTCGTGTCGGTCTGGCGCGACCTCGAGCATCTGAAAGCCTTCGTCGGCGAGCAGTGGCGCGAGGTGAGCATCCTGCCGGGCGAGGCTGATCTGCTGGAGGTGGCGCGGGTCGAGCACTACAATGAGTCGTACCAGAGCCTGATCGAGATGTGGACGGCGACGGCGGATGTCATCAAGCGGCGCGAGATGACGGCGCTGGCGGTGACGCTGACCGACGCGCAATGGGCGGCGATTCAGCCCCTGTTGCCCGCGCCAGCGCGCACCGGCCGCCCACGCGCGGAGGACCGCCGCACGCTCGAAGGCATCCTCTATGTGCTGCGCAACGGCTGTCGCTGGCACGATCTGCCCGCGCGCTATGGTGATCCCGTCACCTGCTGGCGGCGCTTTGTGCGGCTGGAAGCGTCGGGCGCGTGGGAGCGCATCTGGGCCACGCTGCTGCGCACGCTGGACCCAATGGCGCAGCAGGCCTGGACGCTGGCCTTCCTCGACCTGCGGCAGATTCCCACCCGGCCAGGGCGCAAATACGGCGCGTGGGCGGCTCAGTTCGCCAGCGGCTGAGCGGGGAGGACGGGGAGAGACGGCGGGTAATGAGGGTTAAGGCGTTGATCGGGCCATCGCTTGGCGCCGTGGGGGAGCGGGCGGCTGTAGTCTCAGCCAACCGATCCCCCAATCAACACGTGCACCGTCATGAACCGCCTGCGGACATGCTATGC
This sequence comes from Ktedonobacterales bacterium, assembly GCA_025935235.1. Lineage (GTDB taxonomy): Bacteria > Chloroflexota > Ktedonobacteria > Ktedonobacterales > JADMIN01 > JAKAIY01. The sequence continues at coordinate 45,925 of JAICVT010000001.1, forward strand.
TCAGGCTGAGGGAATCGAGCATGGCAGCGTATCTCTACACCTCTGAGCTGGCCCGCGCGGTGGGCGTCCACCCCAATACCGTGCGCCGCTATGTCGCGCGCGGCCTGCTCCCGCCGGTCGAGCGCAGCCCTGCGGGCTATCGGCGCTTCACCCCGCGCCACCTGGATTGCCTGCGCGTGACCACGCTGGTCTATCACGGCGTCTACCCTGGCCGGGCCATCTTCATGTCGGGCGCGGGCGTCGTGCGGGCCACCGTGGCGGATGATCTGGACGGCGCACTGAAGCTGGCGCGGCGGCATCTGGCGCTCGTGCGGGCGGAGCGCGCCCAGGCCGACCTGGCCGCCTCGCTGCTGGAGCGCTGGGCCAGCCACGCCGACGACGCGCCCGCCGAAGAGCCAACACCGCCGCTGCGCATCGGGCAGGTGGCGCGGCTGCTGGGCATCTCCACCGACATCGTGCGCGCCTGGGATCGCAACGGCCTGATTGACATCCCACGCGACCCGGCGAACGGTTACCGGCGCTACGGCCCAGCCGAGATCAGCCGCCTGCGCGTCATCCGCCTGCTCTCGCGCGCGGGCTACAGCACCGCCGCCGTCCTGCGCATGCTGCGTCAGCTCGACGGCGGCGACGCCACCGATCTGCGCCACGCGCTCGACACACCGCACCCCGACGAAGATGTCTACCTCGCCTCCGACCGCTGGCTCTCGACACTGGCCGAGCAAGAGCGGCGCGCCCACGCCATCCTCACGCTGCTCGACGAGATGCTCCAGGGCCGCGCCCTCACCCCCGCCCCTCTCCCAGAGGGCGAGGGGAGTTTCTCTCGCCAGCGCCAGATCCCCTGACCCAGATGTCTTCTCTCAGGACAGGAGAAGAGGTCAAACCGCTCGCCCCGCGCCCCATTGCATCGTCTGGGTTCCCCTCCCTGAAGGGGAGGGGGCAGGGGGTGAGGTTCGCCCATCCTGCCCAAACCCTCCCTATGGACACCAAGGTTATAGGATGCCTTTTGGAGCGGCGCAAAGGCTCGCTGGCCTGACACAACCCGCTCTCCATAGGAGGACAGATGTCTGACGAGATCACGATTCGCGGCGCGCGGCTGCACAACCTGAAGAACATCAGCGTCTCGATCCCGAAAGGCAAGCTGATCGTGCTGAC
>JAICVT010000505.1 GCA_025935235.1 Ktedonobacterales bacterium
ATTTCACGAGGTCGGCGCGGTGGATAGTATCGTGGACACGGTCGGCGTGGCGCTGGGGCTGGAGCTGCTCGGCGTGGGCGACCTTTATTGCTCCGAGCTGCCACTGACCTCGGGCCGCGTGCGCGCGGCGCATGGCGCGTTGCCCGTCCCTGCGCCCGCCACGCTAGAGCTGCTGAAAGGGACGGACGCCGTCTGGCGGCCCGTCAACGCCGAGGGCGAGCTGGTGACGCCGACCGGCGCGGCAGTGGTGGCGACGCTGGCGCGCTTCGAGCGGCCTACCCTGCGCGTGCGCGCCACCGGCTACGGCTTCGGCGCGCGCGCGCTGCCGTGGGCCAACTGCGCGCGGCTGATCGTCGGCGAGCCGCCCGCCGCGCCGACCATGCGCACGCCCGAGGGCGCGGCGGAGCGGGCGGGCCTGGCGCGCGACAGCATCGTCGTCATCGAGAGCAACATTGACAACATGACGGGCGAGGCGCTGGGCTGGCTGATGGAGCGGCTGCTGGGCGCGGGCGCGCTGGATGTCAGCTATGCGCCGCTCCAGATGAAGAAGCAGCGGCCCGGCGCGCTGCTGACCGCGCTGGCCGCGCCCGCCGACGCCGAGCGGCTGGCCGCGCTGATCGTGGCGGAGAGCGCGACGCTGGGCGTGCGGCTGCGCCCGGCCGAGCGCATCATCGCGGGTCGGCGGGTCGAGAGCATCGAGACGCCGCTTGGCCCGGCGCGTGTCAAGCTGAAGCTGGCGGGCGAGCGCATCCTCTCCATCGCGCCAGAGTACGACGACCTGCGCGCCCTTGCCGAGCGCGCCAGCCTGCCGCTGGAGACAGTGGCCGCGCAGGTGACGCAGGCCGCCCGCCGTCACTTCGGCCTGGATGAGTGAAACCCGAAGGGCGGACGATCATCCGCGTCCTGCCCTTTGTCTTGCGCTCCAGAAGCCTTGCCGCCGCTGGTGGGAGGAATGTACGTCCGCACTTCGACCTCGACGCCTGGGTTAGATTGCTGCGTTTCTTCGGCGAGTTGTGCGAGTTGGTCGGCTGATCCGCTCGCTGATCCGTAGACAGTGATCTTCGGAGGATGCTTACGGGCGTATTCACGGCGCTCTACTTGTATCTCCTCGAAGATCGAGAAGTCGCCGCCTAGCACATCTGACGCATAACCGCGCGCGACCTCTGCAAGAAATGCCAAGGTCGCATCCAGTTGCTCGTCTGATCGCCCCTTCATCGAGGAGTAGCGCGTGCGCAGTTCGGGAGCGCGACGTAACACGACATTCTCCAGCAGCGTCTGGTCGAGGGTACTGTCCTGGAAGAAGAAGATAGGATACGGCGGAATCGCCCCGTCCACCAGACGGATCAGCGAGACCTCGGCGCGGTCATATTCGAGGTTGTTTGAAACCCTTACCGCAGCGCGCTCAGATTGATAGATCACGATTGATTCCCAGCCACCGGTAGCGCGTGAATCGACCTTGACGATCTGGTAGCCATATTCCGTTTGCAGAAAATGGAAGTGGGCATCTACTTGATCACGCCACTTCTGATCGGCAGCGGCACGCCGCGCCTTGCTCGCCGCTCGCTGCTCGCGAGCCTTGCGGCGCTTGATCTCCTGCTCTGATTCGTCCATCACCCTTCGCTCCTACGAACCCACCGACAACCCAGCGCCTCATTTCTGCCATGCATCAAGTGTATCAGACGAACGCTGTACATGCTTACCGGCTGCGCGAGACCCACCAGGCGATCAGCGCGATCAGCGCCAGCGGGAAGAGGATGACGAAGAGGATGATGGCCAGCGGGCTGAAGGCGGGGCCGAGGTCGTGCGCCGCACCCGCCGCCAGGCGCACCGTCTGCCATTGGATGACGGCGAAGAGCGCGGCGACGACCGCGTTGACCACCTCCAGCAGGGTGCGGCCACGGCGATAGTTCTGCTCGGCGTTCTCTGGCGTGATGACGACGGGATAGTTGAAGATCCACGGATAGCGGGCCAGCGCGGTGAAGGCAATCGTCATGGCCAGCAGCAGGACCGGCAGAAAGAGAATCCACGCCTTTGAGCCGTAGCCATTGGGCTGGCCGTTGACGCCGAAATGGATGGGGATGGTCGCCGGGAGCTGCGGCCACCACCAGGCCGTGACTGCCAGCAGCGCCAGCAGCCCCACGACAGTTACGCCGACGCAGAAGCGCTCCAGCGAGGAGCGTGGCGGGCGGATGCGCGGGCGTGGGCCAGGCGGCTGGCCCCAGCCCTGGCGCAGCGTGGTCTGTGGCCCATTCATCTTCGCGTGGCTCCCTGGCGGTCTCGTGGTTGAGCGCGCCTGCCCCCACCCCCAACCCCTCCCCCGCTTTGCGGGAGAGGGGAGTGCGGGTGTGTGCGCCATCGCCAGTATATCAGGCAAAGTCAGCGAGCCGCGAGCGCTCGGTGAATCCTCAGCGCGCCTGCTCGCGTGCGATGCGGATGATTGCCTCCAGGCTACGCTCGACATCGGCGTCGGTCGTGCTCCAGTTCGAGACGCTGATGCGCATCGCCGTCTGCCCGTGCCAGACGGTGGGGCCAGCCCAGAGCGTGCCATCCTGCTGAATCGC
>JAICVT010000113.1 GCA_025935235.1 Ktedonobacterales bacterium
CGGCGCGGCGAGCATCGCTGAGGCTGGCGAGGTCCACGCCGTCGATCAGCGCGCGCCCGGCGTCTATCGTATCCAGCCCGGCGAGGCAGTTGAGCAGGGTGGTCTTGCCGCAGCCGCTGGGACCCATCACGGCTAGCATCTCGCCGCGCGCCACGCTCAGGTTCACGTCGCGCAAGGCGTCTACCTCCAACCCGTGCGCGCGATACGTCTTGCGCAGCCCCTCGGCTCGCGCAATCACCTGGCTCGGCTGGCTCGGCTGGCTCGGCTGGCTCGGCTGGCTCATTTGGCTCGGCTGGCTCACCAGGCGCGGCGCTGACCACTCGTCCGCGCCATCCGCTCGCGACCGCTCTTCCAGCGCGCTCATCGGCGTCTCCTCTGCCCGCATCCTTCGCATGCTAGCGGAATGCGCGCTCGTGTCTCACTCATAGCGCAGCGCGTCGGCGGGCGCGATGCGCCCGGCCTGCCACGCGGGCAGCGCGGCAGCGAACAGGCTGGCCGCCAGCGCTGCGCCGCAGATGACCGCCAGGTCGCGCCAGGGAATCGTCAGTGTCAGGCCGGACTGGAACTGCTCGAAGAAGTCTACCGCGAAGATGTTACGGCACAGGAGCAGTCCCAGGATCAGGCCGAACAGCACGCCCGCCGCGCCGACCAGCAGCGACTCGATCAGGAAGATCGCCTGCACATGCGCGCGATGGAAGCCCAACGCGCGCAACATGCCGATCTGCTGCCGTCGCTCGACCACCGCGCGCGAGCCAGTCACCGCCAGCGCCGCCATGCCCACCAGCAGTGTCAGCCCTACCAGCCCCACCAGCGCCCGGCTGATGAAGACACGCGCGCCGGTCGAGCTGAGCAGGGCGTCTTGCAGCACGGTGGTCTCAAAGCCGTGGTCAATCAGCGCCGAGCCGATCGCCAGCGCTGCCGCGTGCGCGTCAGTTCCAGGCGCGAACTTGAAATAGAAGTAGTCATTGCTCAGCGGCGCCAGTCCATGCTCGACCGGCGCGAAGGTCTGCGGCGAGCCCATCAGCCCATAATTCTGGCCGTGCTCGTTGGCCACGATGCCGATGATGGTCAGCTTCTGGGGCGCCCCGCCGCGCAAATCGGCCACCCACAGCGGCGTGGCCGCGATGCTACCCGGCCCACGCGCGATGCCGCTCAGATGGATTGCAAGATCATTCAGCGAGCGCTGGTCATTGAGCAGGAAGCTGAGCACATCGAGCGCGCCAGCGCCGCGCGCCACCTCGGCGCTGACGTCCTGCGCGGCCTGCTGCCCCGCCAGCGACTCGAAGCCCGATGATCCGGGCAGACCAGCGGCGATCGGCGGGCCGGTGAACTGCGCCGCCGTGGCCGAGGGACCGGGCGTCAGTCCGAGGATCGCGGTGTCCGCGTCGCTGAGCGCGCTGGCGTCAATCACCACGTCGCCGGGATGCTGGCGCAGCGCCTGCCAGACGGCCGTGTCGCTGCTGTAGCCGGGCGCGCGGGCCGCCAGCGTGAAGCCGAGGCCAGCCAGCAGCGAGCCTTGCAGCGCGGAGGCGGGATAGTAGCGCCACATGGCGCGCGCCGCTGTCGGCTGCAGCATGCCCAGCGGCAGCGGCGTCGCCTCGCCAATCGCCCTCACCTGCGCCGCCGTCGCCGGATCTTTGCGCTGGAGCAGGGCGAGGGCGGCTTGTGCGCTGCCAACGCGGCTGAAGAGCGGCTGCCCGACGATGTCATAGTTGGCGGCCTGGGCGGGCAGGTTGTCGTAGCTCTGAGTGGTCGAGGCGGCGATGCAGTCCATCACGACCATCGTGAAGACGACCAGCGAGAAGAGCGCCAGCCCGATGCCGGTGCGGAAGCGCTGCTGCGAGGGATAGACCAGCGCGATGCGTGCGATGTGGCGCAGCCGTCCCAGCCGCACGCCGAGCCAGCGCAGGGGCGCCAGCAGCAGATCGAGATTGGGCGCCAGCGCCAGCACGCAGCCAAAGATCATCATCACGCCCGCGATGAAGAAGATCTCGATGCCGCCAGTGAAGCGCGGCAGCCCCAGCACGCCGATCAGCGCATCGAAGGGCAGCGACCAGTAGAGCGCCAGACTCCCGCCGATCACCAGGGCACAGAGCCGCTCGGAGAGCAGCGAGGCCCGCGCCAGCGCCCGCAACGCCTGCTGTGGCTCGCGGCGATAGCGCAGCGCGACCAGCGCCAGCCCCAGGCTGCGCGCCAGCAGCGCCAGCCCGGCCACCGTCAGCGAGAGGCCCGCCGAGAAGAGCAGCGCATCCGCCCGCTCGACGCCGCGCTTCAGCAGCCAAGCGCCCAGCGCCAGCGGAATCGGCCCGCGCGCCACCAGCGCCCACAGCAGCGAACTCCAGGCGCGTCCCAGCGCCAGCGGCGACCGCTGGGCGGGGATCAGCGCGGCGCGAGCGAGCGTCAGCAGGGAGGGCGCGGCGGCGGGCGGCTCCGGCAGATCGCGCAGCGCGGCGGCAATGGCCATGCGGCTGACGGTCCACGCGGCGACGACGATGGTCAGCAGCGTGAAGAGCAGCCCCAGCGCGAAGGCGACGAAGACACTGCCTGGCTCCAGCGCGAACTGGATGGGAAAGCCGATGCGTGCCAGTGTCGGGCTGACCACTCCCAGGATCACCGCGCCCAGCCCCAGCCCGGCCAGCACGCCGAACGTCGCGGCGGCCAGATCATACGCCGCGCCCTCGAAGAGCAGCATCCAGGCGACCTGCGACCGGCGCATGCCCAGCGCCCGCGCCATGCCCAGTTCGCCACGGCGCTCGGCGGCCAGAAGCGTGAAGATCAGGAAGATCAGCAGTAGGCCGATCGCCAAGGCGAAGAGCGTGTAGAGCGTCAGGATGCGCCCGAAGAGTTGCTGTGCCTGGAGCGCGAAGGCGACGCCGTTCTTCTTGACCTCGGAGACGGCCAGCCCATCGCCGGGCAGGTGCTCGCCCACGCGTGCGGTGATGTCGTCGCTCAGCCCCACGCCGCTCAGCCCATTGCCAGCGTTGGCAATGTAGACGTGGTTGACCGAGTCGAGCGCATCCGCCGCCTGCTGCAGGGCGTGCAGCGGCGCCACTAGCGCGGGCGCGTCGCCCAGCGGCCCGCCCTGGACGATAGCGCGCACCTTGAAGCGGTAGCGTTGGCCCGGCCACGCGATGGAATAGAGCGCCACTGTGTCGCCGGGTCGGGCGTTCAGCGCCGCGGCCAGCGAGCGATTGAGATAGATCTCGCTACCGCCCAGCGCCCGGAGGGATTGCGGCGTGTGGGGCGCGGCGGTCTCGGTCAGGGCGCCGAGCGCGCCCGCCTGACTCGGCAGCATGCCCAGCGCCGCCACGCCGCCACGCACCTCGCGCGCGGTCTCATCCGCCACCAGCGTATTGGGGATGGTGAGGGTTGGCGCCACGCCCGCCACAGCCGGATCGCCGCGCAGCCAATAGGAGATGGCGCTGGCGTCCTCCTGCGGGAAGAGATGCAGCGGGCCGACGCCGCCGGCCACATCTTCATCCACGCGACCCAGGTTGAAGACCGCTACGGTCCGCACGGCTTGCGTGATGGTATCATCCACCGCCAGCGACGACGCGACAAACGTCGTCGCCAGCATCAGGCCGAAGACGATCAGCGCGGCGCGCAGCAGCCGTCGCGGCGCGTTGCGCAGCCCGATGCGCGCCAGCACCGGTGAGAGCGCCGCACGGCCGAGCAGCGCGCAGCCCGCCACCACCAGCCCCACCAGCAGCGGCCTGGCCAGCGCCGCGGGCGAGAAGGTCAGCAGCGAATCGGTCGGGTTCATGCGCCGTCCTTTCGCGCCCAGGTCATCTGCTGGCGAATGAATTCACGCCCGGGAGGCGGCTTGCGCCGCCGCGAAACCCGCCTGCGCGAGTTCGGGAGGTTCCCAGTCCGCGTGGGCGGCAGGCGCGGCCGAGCTTCGTGGCCGCAGTCCCCCAGGCGCGGTTTGAACCGCCAGACGCGCCGCGACTAGCCGTTGAGATGCAGCGTCTGACGGATCACGATGTCAAAGTACGCGGCCAGCTCCAGCGCTCCTAGTGGAGACGGATGGAGGCCGTCGGGGCTTACATATTCCGGGTGATTCGCCAGCTGACCCCAGCCACTCGCCAGATCAGCCAGCGTCGCGCCCTCGGCGGCGCAGTCCTGCGAGATGGCGGCGTTCCAGGCCGCCACCTGCGCTTGTAGGGCGACCGGATCATAGCTATAGAAGAACGGTAGCTGCGCCAGGTCGGGCACGTTGCCGACAAACACATGCGTCCCCGGACTCTCGGCCTTGAGCGTCGCCAGGATCGCGCGCAGGTCAGCGGAATAGGCCGCCAGCGGCACGCGCTCGATGATATCGTTGACCGCCAGCCACAGCACCAGAATTCGTGGATGCTGCGCCGCCGCGACGGGCAGCTCCTCCTGCCGCGCCTGGGCCATAGTCGCGCCCGGTATGCCAAGATTGACGAGATGCACCGGCTGCGGCAGATCCTCCGCCAGCTGTGTGGGCCAGTTCTGCCGGTCAAGGTCATCCGTGCCGACGCCGTAGGCATCTGAGGCGCCCATCACCACCAGCGTCATCCCAGGCGCGTTCTGGCCAGCTGCGGTCACTGGGCGCTGGGTCCGAGAGGGTGGCGCGCACGCGGCCAGCGTGAAGCCGAACAGGCAGGCGAGCAGCGCGCACGTCAGCGCTGAGGCGCTCCATCGCCCGTTCCATCGCCCGAGCGACATCGGCTGATGCCTGGTGAGAGCCTGCATGTGGGAATCCTGCCACGCTCGCCCCCACCGCCATCCCCGCCGCCATGCGCCAACCATGCGTAGCGGCCAACCAGGAACATCCGAAGCGTCAGGAGCATATGGCGAGATTGTAGCAGGTCGCCGCGCCCCACTGGTAGAGCGTGTGAATCCTCGCCCCAGCCCTCTTCCAGAGGGAGAGGGAGAGGGAACGGAGCGGCAATAGCTCCCCTCTCCCGCAAAGCGGGGGAGGGGTTGGGGTGGGGGCGCGCCTCAGCAGCCGCAGGGCAGCGGATTCTTCTGGTAGAAGGTGGCGAGCCACTGGCCAGCGGGCTTGCTAGTCTTGAGCGAGTCGCCTGCCCACGCGCTGCTGCTGGCCCAGCTCTGCTGCTTGATATGCGGCGTCAGCGGCTGCTCGCCATTCCAGAAAACGCCATCCCACCACGGCAGCCCGTTGTATGTCTCCAGCAGCGCCTGCATGTCGTTCAACTGTTCGACGCCATCCACCGGGTTGGTCTGCCCAATGGTAGCGCCCGATCCGGCCAGTGCGGCGGGGTCAGCATTGGAGCCTGGGCTGCTGGCGTAGCCCGCCGCCGTGAAGAGGATCGAGCGGCCGTACTTCGCCGAGACGGTGGCCAGCCGCTGCGTGATATTCTTCTCGCCGCTGGGGCCGGTCGCCAGTTGGCCATTCCAGGCTTTCTGCAGGCTGCCGACATCCAGATCGGCGCTCATCTGGGTCAGCGGGAAGTAGGCGTCCACGCCGATGATGTCAACGGCGCCCCACCAGGTGATATTCTCGAACTCCGGCAGACCCTCGCCGCTCGATGCGCCTTCGGAGTTGGCCGCGTAGATCAGCTTGCCAGTGTAGCCGCCGCCCTGCGCAGGCTGGTGCTTGATGAAGGTATCGTACTCCGACGAGCGCAGCGCGTGGATGACGTGCCGCCACTCGCAGTCGCGCCGGCCCGTGCAGTTGGGGAAGCTCTCGCCCGGCACACCGCGATCAATGCCGTAAGGGTCGCCCTTGGCTGAGGTGTGGCTGGTATCGGTCGTCACATTGGTCAGCTCATCGCCCATGATGAAGTAGGGCAGGTGATACTTCTGCGAGAGGCGCGCATACTCTGATGCGAACGCGGTGTAGTTGTCGAACCACGTCTTCTCCAACGCGCCGACCGTGCCGCCCAACTGGAAGTAGTTGTCGCTGGAGCGCGAGTCGTACCACACGCGGCCAACCAGCGTCGAGGAGGTATTGGAGCCGGAGAGCGCCGTGTCATACTGCCGCACCTGCAGCTCCAGAATCGGCAGCAGCCCCGCTGTGCGCGCATCCTGGATGGCCTGCTCGTAGTCGGATTCTGGCAAAGTATCTTTGTCGTTCTTCTGCTTGGCGTGCCAATCCAGCTCCGAGCCGCTGCGCACTGGCATATCGGCGATCACCGGAATGATGACCGCGTTCATGTGGAAGGTGTTGGCCTGCAAGCGTAGATTGGTGAGCGAGGCGGGCGAGGTGTAGCCGCCGCCGCTCAACTGCGCCGACCAGTTGAAGACGAAGCCCTGAAACTGTGCGGCAGCGCCGCCCGGCACACCACCGCCCGCCTGCCCCTGCGTCTGGGCAACCGCGAACCCCAGCCCCGGCAGCAGCAGCGGCCCAGACAACACCGCGATGAACAGCACGGGGAGCATCGCCAGCGCGCCCAGCCGCAAGGCGCGGCGATCCGGCGGTCGGCGTCCGGGTTCGGGCAGCGGCGAGGAGCCAGGCAGCAGCGGCGCGGGGGAGAGCGGCATCCGATACAACCTCCTCGCGCCTGCGTCCCGCCGTGGTCGCGGGAGTCACGGGCGCGCGGCTATCATAGCGCGCTCAGGCGGGGAAGGCGAGTTTGCGGTACTTCTCGGCTGTCTCATACCAGGCTTCCTCCGAGAGGCCCAGTCGCTCGCGCAGCGTCTCGAAGGAGACACCCGCGCGGAGCTGGCGCACCGCGTAGATATCGCGCAGCAGTTGCAGCGTCACCCGCTTCTGGATGCCCGCGCGCTTGACCGCCGAGGCCAGCACGTAGTTGAGGTTGCGGTCGGTGCAGGCGAAGACGCGATCCTGGGGCTGGTAGCGCCGCAGATAGCGCTGGTAGACCTCCGTCCAGGCGGCGGGTAGCTCCATGCGCCGCTCGCGTCGCCGCTTCGCCTGGCCGGGAAAGCGCACCTCGATGGCCGGGCGCTCCGGGTCAGAGAGATCAACATTGCCAATCGTCAGCCCCATCACCTCTTCCTTCTTCAGCCCGGCCGAGAGCAGCAGCAGCACCAGCGTGTGGCAGCGCACATCCTCGGCGGCGGCGGCCTCGATGCGCGCCACCTCGTCCTCATACAGCAGCTCTGGCAGCGGCGGCGCGGGGCGGCTGAGGGCGATGCGCTCGGTGGGGTCGCGCTCCAGCGCGCCGACCGATTGCAGCCAGCCAAAGAAGTTCTTGAGGAAGGTGACGCGGCGCGCCATTGTCTTGGGCGCTGGCCGCGTCTCGCGTCCGTGGCGCAGATATTCCAGCCAGGTCGCCAGGCGCTCCTGCGTGAGGTCGCGCGCGGGGACGTTGCGCCCCAGGAAATCGGTGAGCATGCGCAGGTCGGAGAGGAAGCAGGTGATGGTGTAGGCCGAGTGATCGGTGCGGCGCAGATGATCCTGATAGGGCAGCGCGCAGGCGCCCAGCGTGGTATCGCCGCTCGGCGGCGCGACCTCGATCAGCGGAGCCGCCGCCATGCCGCCATGCGCCGTCGCTGGCGGCGTCGCTGACGTCTCAAAAGCGAAGAGGCTTGGTTGTGCCGCGCCCGCGCGCGTGGGCGCGTGATCCTCTGTCATGGCTCCATCTCGCTGGTTATGCGCCTCCTTCCCCAGCCCCTCCCCCGCCGAGGCGGGAGAGGGGAGCAAGAAGGCGTGTCGTCTCAGGTCGCCAGCCGCTCCTCGTGGCCAGTATGGCCCATTTGGGAGCGGCATTGCAAGCCATCCCGCGATATGACATAAGTACTGCACAGGATGCGATTGTCGGCGCCGCCGCACAGGAAGTCAGGCGGACAGCCCCCATCGCGGCGAACCATACACTGAAGGATGCCAGCATGGAGCCAGGCGCATCGCTCAACCCTGCCATGCCGCCGCCCGGCGCCGACCCTCCACCATCGGGGTTCTCCGACGCGGGCGCGCACGACCTCTATCGCTCGATCTTCGAGCAGACCACGCAGGGCATCCTCATCGTGAGCGCCACGGGTGACGTGATGCGCGCGAACAACGCCGCCCTCCAGATGCTCGGCCTAACGCTCGCGCAGGCGCGTGGCGAGGCGCCGCCGCCCACTGGCTGGCGCATTACCAGTGAAGCGGGCGCGCCTGTCGCCGAGCCGTTTCGCGAGATGGCCAGGATGGACGCGCAAGGGCAGAACACGACGACCATCTGGCACGCGCTGACTGATGGCTGGGAAGCCGAGCGCTGGCTCTATGTCAGCGCCAGCCCGCTCCGCCGCGACCAGCGCCGCCCCACCACGCGGATGCTGATCGCGCTGACCGACGTGACCACTCGCATGCGCGAGCGCCAGGCCATCGAGAGCGTCGCCGAGCAATCGACTGGCGAGCTGACCGAGTTGCGCGCCGCCCTCGACCGCATGACCGATGCCTTCGTCGTGCTTGACTACCAGGGTCGCTTCACCTATGTCAACGCGCGGGCGCGCGAGCAGTTCGCGCCAGCGGGCGAGTCGCTGCTGGGTCGGCCCTTCTGGGAGGTCTTTCCGGCGCTGATCGGCTCGCCGATGGAGCGCGAGTTCCGGCGTGTTCTGCATGACGCGACGCCGGGAACTATCGAGACGCAGGTTGCCGAAGGGCTTTGGCTGGAAGTGCGCAGCTATCCTGCGCCCGATGCTGTGTCGGTCTACATGCGCGACATCTCGGAGCACAAGCGCACGATGGCCGAGCTGGATGCGGCGCTGGTCGGCGAGCGCGACGCGCGGGGCGAGGCGGAGGATCGCGCCCAGCAACTCGATGCCGTCTTCGAGGCGGTGAGCGACGCGATGGTGGTCTTTGGCGCCGATGGCTCCGCGCTGCGTGCCAACCGCGCCATGCGTCGGCTGATGACGACCCTGGGCGTGCAGCTCACGCTGCCGATGACCGCGCCGGACTTCGCGGCGCTGATGCGCCGTATCGAGCAGGACGATGATGAGCCGCATTCGCTGGCGGGTCGCCCGCTGCGCCGCATTCTGAAGGGCGAGTCGCTGACGGGCGAGCAGACGGTAGACCTGGTGGTACGCGGGCCGCAGGAGCGCGACCTGTTCCTGAATCTCAGCGGTGCGCCGATTCGCGGCGCCGATGGCGCGATCGTGGGCGCGGTCGAGAGTCTGCGCGATGTGACCGCCAACCGCGAGGCCGAGCGGGAGCGCAGCCGCACGCTCAGCCTGGTGGCGCATGAGCTGCGCACCCCGCTGACCGCCATCAAGCTCTCGCTCGATCTCTCGCTGCGTCGCCTTCAGCGCCTCATCCCAATAGATGCCAGCGCCTTCACCGTCGCGCTGACGAGCTGCCTGCAACTGGAGCGCATGGTAACTGACCTGGTAGACGCCTCGCGCGCCGACAACAAGCAGATGGCGCTCTCGCCCGCGCTCTGCGACGCCCGCGATCTGGCGTCGCAGGCCGTCGCGGAGCAGCAGGCCACCACCAACCGCGAGATCGTTCTCGACACGCCGCCAACACTCGCGCCGATTCTGGTGGATGCGGCGCGCATCCGTCAGGTGCTCTCCAACCTGATCTCGAACGCGGTGAAATATTCGCCGCCAGACACGCGTGTGACGCTGCGCGTGGAGGCGCGCGATGGCTCGGCGCTCTTCAGCGTGCGTGATGCAGGGCCGGGCGTGCGCCCCGACGCGATTCCCCATCTGTTCGAGGCGTTCTATCGCGCGCCCGATGTCGTCAGCCTGACCGGCCCTAATTTTGGGCTGGGGCTGGGCCTGTACCTCTGCAAGCGCATCGTTGATATGCATGGCGGCCAGATTGGCGTGCGCAACCTGCCGGAGGGCGGCAGCCTCTTCTGGTTCAGCATCCCCCTTGCCCGGCCAGCAGCCGCCGACGACTGACTCCCTCTCGACTCAGCCGCGTATCTGGCGTGCCATGTTGGCGCGCCATGTGGCTCATTAAACGGATGGCTGATCGGCGCGGTGGGCGCCCCGCGTGAGCGCTGCGGCAGGCTCGGCGGTGCGTGTGAAGGGATGCTCTGCGCGCCACATCCGCACGACGATCAGCGCGGGGAAGATGATCCACGGCAGGTTGAGCAGCAAGACGATGGGGAAGTGCGGTGTGGCGTGCGGGCCGTTGTACTCCTCGCTGAGGATGATGCAGACAATCGTGATGATCGAGGCGCCATAGAGCAGGCTGGGCAGGCGAATCCATTCGCGCCCGCGCACCCAGGCATAGATGCTGGCGGCGTAGAACGGCCCGAAGCCGAGCGCGTCGAACCAGATCGTCATCTTCCACCAGGGCGGGCGCGCCAGCACGAGCGGATCATAGGCGCGAGCATAGCGGTGTACCAGATCAACCAGCGGGGCGGGCGGCCACAGCGGATAGGTAAAGTGCGCCGGGTTGGCGATCACCAACTGCTCCAGATCAACGATGTAGGTGATGAAGCAGAGGTTGACCAGAAAGAAGGCCAGAAACACGACATCCCACGGTCGCTCGGTCAGCGGAATCGGTCGCCTGGCCATCTGCGCCTCCTCGCCGAGTGCGCCGAGCGCGCCCCAACACCTGCGCCCGCTCGCCTGGCGCTTGACTGTGGCCAGATTATAGCCGACGAGCGGGCTATCGAGCGAGCGCGGCTCCGGTCGGGTGTGGCATCATCACAAGCGATGACAAGCAAGCGCGTATGCGAGCCGGATTGGGGAGGATGGATGACGATGGACGAGCGCAACGCCGACAGTCGCTATGATCTTCGCACGCCCCGCCTGCGGCTGCGGGCGCTCTCGCTGGAGGAGGCGCGGATGGCGCTGGCGCGGCGGAGCGCTGCGCTGGGCAGGCGGCTGGAGGCGCATGTCCCTCCGGTGTGGCCCAGCGCGGAAATGATGAGTTGGCTGCCCTCCATCATTGAGGAGATGCAGCGCCAGGTCGGCGATGAGCGCTGGCTCTGGCTCATCATCGAGCAGGCGACGGAGCGCGTGGTGGGCGACACCGCATTTCATGGCCCGGTAGTGGGCGCGACGGTCGAGCTGGGCTGGCAGGTCCTGCCCGCCAGCCAGGGACACGGCTATGCCACCGAGGCGGCCGAGGCGCTGCTGCGCTGGGCGGCGACGCGGCCGGGGGTCGAGCGCGTCATCGCACGCATCGCGCCGGAGAACGGCGCCTCGCTGCGGGTGGCGGCCAAGCTCGGCATGCGCGAGACGGCCAGCGCCGAGCCGCACTATCGCCGCTTCGAGCGACTGGTGGACGA
>JAICVT010000450.1 GCA_025935235.1 Ktedonobacterales bacterium
ACCGATCAGCGCCGTGACAACGCCGAGCGGCAGTTCCGACGGCGCGACGACCGTGCGCGCCAGCAGATCGGCCAGCGTAACGAAGAGCGCGCCGCCCAGCGCTGACGCCGCCACCAGCGGACGACTGCGCGGCCCCAGCAGCAGGCGGCAGACATGCGGCGCCACCAGGCCGACGAAGCCGACCAGGCCGCCTATCGTGACCGAAGCCGCCACCAGCAGCGCCGCCGCGCCGACGATCAGCAGCTTGCGTCGCTCCACGGGCACACCCAGATGGCCCGCCATCTCCTCGCCCAGCGCGAAGGCGTCGAGCGTGGGCGCGAGCCAGAGCGCCACCATGATGCCCAGCGCCAGCAGCGCCGCCACCAGCCACAACTGCGTCCACGACTCCACATCAATCGCGCCTGAGAACCAGAAGAAGAGCAGGCCAAAGTGCTGTTGTAAGGACGTTTCCAGCACGATCAGGATCGTCTGCGCCGCCGTCAGCAGCGCGCTGACCGCCACACCTGCCAGCAGCAGCGTCACCACGGGTGTGCGTCCGCCGCGTGTCGCCAGGCTATAGACCAGCGCGACCGAGAGCAGCGCGCCGATGAAGGCCAGCAGCGCCACCAGGCTAAAGCCGAGCCATTCCAGCGAGATCGCGCTGGTGAGCACCAGCGCGACCACCGCGCCCAGCGACGCGCCCGACGACGTGCCCAGCAGCAGCGGATCCGCCAGCGGGTTGCGCAGCAGCCCCTGGAAGAGCGCACCCGACACGCCCAGCGCGGCGCCCACCAGCGCGGCGCCCAGTGCGCGCGGCAGCCGCACCTGCATCAGAATCAGCTCATCCGTCGCGGGCCAATGGACAGCGCCCCACCATAAGCCAAGATGGCGTAGCATGATCTCCAGCGTGGTCAGCGGCGCAATCGCCACTGTCCCTTGCAGGGTCGCCAACGCCAGCGCCACCAGCAGCCCTAGCGCCAGCCCGACAAGCGTCAGCGTCACCCGCGAGGGACGTCGCGCGGGCGGTGATGGGCGCGCTATCGGCGCGATACGCTGGCCGTCGGCCTGCGCCTGAGCCTGCGTGCTAGCCTGCGCTGCGCGCTCAACCCGCTGCCCTGCATGGGTGGCGCTACGCGCGACGGGCGGCTTGTGCGGCGCTTGCGCCATACGTATCTCCTTCGATATGCCAGCCAGTCGCGGCCCGGCGTCCCGTCGCGGCTTGTTTCCCAGTCGCGGCAGAAAGGCCGACGAACGGCGCGAAGGGGGCATGCATGCCCTTCTCACGCCGCAGCAGGCGGAAGCGGCGGCCTGAATGCCAGGCCGCCGCCCGTGTACTCCAGCATTTCAAGGCCGCGAGTACCTACGCGCCTACGAGAACAGCGTAGGGTGCAGGTCTTTCGCGATGTCGTTTAGCCCATCAATGATGCGCGGGCCGGGTCGCTGGGTCAGATTCGGGTCAATGCTGTAGATCGCGCCGGACTTCACCGCCGCAATGTCGCTCCAGCCGGGGCGCGCCGCGACCTGTGCGGGCGTCGCGCCATCGGTCAGGATGATGACCTGCGGGTTCGCCGCGATGATCGCCTCGTTGTTGACCGCCGGATAGCCCGCGCCCGACGTGTCGCCGTGGAAGACGTTGACGCCGCCCGCGTCGCTGATCAGCTCATCGCCGAAGGAGCCGCCGCCGAAGACGTAGGTGGGCCCATTGCCGTAATACAGTTCCATGTAGACGCTTGGCTTCTGTTCGGTAGCCACCTTCGCCTTCACGGCGTCAATGCGGCTGCGCATGCCGCTGGCGAGCGCGTTGGCGGCGCTCTCGGTATGCGTGAGCTGGCCGATCAGGCGGATCTCGTTGATCGAGCCATCCAGATTGAGCGCAGGCAGATCGTAGACGGTGATGTGCGCCGCCATGAGCTGCGTATCGGCGTGGCTGACGCTGGAGTTCGTCTCGTGGCCATAGCTCAGCACGAGGTCGGGCTTCAGCGCGATGATCTGCTCGATGTTGGGGGTGCTGTTGACATCGGTGATCTTGGGCTTGGCGGCCATCTCCGCGGGATAGTCGGTGTAGTAGTCCACAGCGACGACCTGCGCCTGCTCGTGCAGCGCGCCGAGAATCTCGCTATCCACCGGAGTGAGCGAGACGATGCGCTGCGGAGCCTTGGCGGGAATGACGATGGCTGTGCCGTTCGAGTCTTTGGCGAGCACGGGCTGCTCTGGCCCCGTCGAGGTCGCGGCGGTTGGAGCGCAGGCGCCGAGCGCGAGCGTGGCGCCAAGCGCGAGCAGCAGGCCGCCGGTCGTGGCCAGTGAGTTGAGCGAGTTGCGTGAGTTGAGGCGCGAGTTACGCGAGATAGGCATGAGAATCAGGAGTCCTCCAGGGGGCCGGGCGCGTCTCTGCGCCGCAATCGGCGCGCGGCTTCCCCACGGGCGAGGGCGGCCACTCGGCGCCCCCGCGACGCTCCGCATGGTGTGGATACATCGCCCCACAGGCCAGACATGCTGGATAGGCCAGACAAACACAAGCGCCCTCATCTCTGGCGAGCAGAGTGAGGGCGCAGCGTATGGCGTGATGAGACGACGCTGCTCTCTCCTCTTGGCGCGAAGGTCTGAGCATTGCCCGTCAGGTCGGTCTCCTGGCTTCCGGTCTCGCAGCCCATCGCTCATCCGTAGATAGCGCAGTGGCGCGAGTGGCTGCCCCCAAACCTTCCCATCGGTCGCCCCGACAGTGATCTCATCCCAACGCCGCGTATTCGTGACGCTAGATGATGAGGAGCAGCGTTTCCCGGTTACAGTGGCGCGTCCGCATCGGCATCTCACCGATTTCCCTGGTTTCCCTCGCGCGGCGAGGGTCGCCACCTCACGGGTTCTCGTTATGCGGTTGTACAAGGAAGTATAGCCAGCAGGGGGGCGAGGCGTCAAGCGGCGAGCAGGCGCCACAGCTACCGGCGCTGGGCCACGCTGGCGGCGGGCTGCTCGAAGGTCACCTCCAGCGCGCCGTTGACCATGCGCGCGACGGTGGCGTCGAGCGGGGCTAGCAGCGTGGGCAACGCGATGTTGCGCTTGAAGTTGCCGACCTCCACGATCAGGTCGTCACCCTTCTTGACCATCTCTACCTTGCCCATCTCAATATGCGGCAGCGGCATGCGCAGAATATATTGGTCGCCGCGCTTGATGAGTTCCTGGGTCTGCCCCTGGAAGAAGACCTGCGTGGGGTCCTGCTCGCCCCAGATCTCCTCAGCCAGTTGCGCCAGCGCTGGCACGCCGATCACCTCGCG
>JAICVT010000015.1 GCA_025935235.1 Ktedonobacterales bacterium
ATCCTGCTCTTCGTCGGCACGGTTGGCACGACCATCACGCCCTATATGCAGCTCTTCATCCAGTCGAGCGTCGCCGAGAAGCGCATCCCGCTGGAGAAGTATCCCCAGGAGCGCGCCGACGCCTACACGGGCGCGATCTTCGGCGACATCATCTCCGCCTTTATCATCATTGCCACTGGCGCAACAGTCTACGTCGCCAGCCACGGCGCGGGCGTGCAGCTCCAGTCGGCGCAGCAGGCGGCGCAGGCGCTGACCCCTTTCCTTGGCAAGTATGCCGAAGTCATCTTCGCGGTTGGTCTGATTGGCGCCTCGATTCTGGCGGCGGCGGTTGTGCCGCTGACCACGGCCTATAACGTCTGCGAGTCGTTCGGCTTCGAGCGCGGCGTCTCGATGTCGTTCCGCCAGGCGCCCATCTTCCACGGCCTCTTCATCGGCCTGCTGATCGCCGGGGCCATCGTCGCGCTGCTGATTCCGGCCAATATGCTGGTCTCGCTCATCATCGTGGCGCAGGTCATCAATGGCGTGCTGCTGCCGATTGAACTGGTTTTCATCGTGCTGCTGGTCAACGACCGCGACATCATGGGCGACATGGTGAACGGCCGCATCAATAACGTGATCGCCTATACCACCGTCACACTGCTCAGCCTCCTCTCGCTCATTATGATCGTGAGCGTCGTGCTGCCACTGTTCGGTGTGCCGTTCCTGTCGTAGAGGCCGCAGAGGCCAGAAAAAGGCTAGAGAGGAGTGGCGCGATGGCATCGTTGACGGAACTACTGGATAAGCCCATTCGCGTGCCGACCGGTGAAGAGGTGGCGCTGCTGCAGGACCTCGTCGTGCGCACGCCGGATGCGAGCGTCGTCGAGGGGCCAGAGGTCTACCCAACGGTGGTGGGGCTGGTGGCCAAGCTCAAGGCGGTGCGCGGCTCACGCCGGGTCTTCATCCCCTGGGACCGGGTGGATGAGATGACGACCGCTGGCGTGCGGCTGAAGTCGCCCGCGCTGAATCTGAAGCAGTTCGAGCTGCGCCCCGGCGAGCTGGCGCTGCGCTCTGGCCTCTTCGACCGTCAGGTGGTGGACGTGGAGGGGCGGCGCGTCGTGCGCATCAACGATCTTGATCTGGCCGCCTCGGATGGCCGGTATCGGCTGGTGGCGGTGGATGTCGGCCCGAACGCGATGCTGCGGCGGCTGGTCGGCCCGCGACTGGGCGACCGGGTCAATCAACTGGTGCGGCACGAGCAGAGCAGCCGTGGGCAGTTGATTGATTGGGCGCAGGTGGCGCCCGCCGCCGACAGCGCCTCGCTGGATGACCTGCGGCTGCGCGTGCCACGCGAGCGGCTGGCGTTGATGCAGCCCGCGCACCTGGCGCACATCGTGGAGCAGCTGACCCCCAAGGCGGGCGCCGCGCTGCTGACCGAGCTGGACGACGCCCACGCCGCCGACGCGCTGGAAGAGCTGGACGACGAGCAGCGCGGCCGCCTGCTGCGCGAGATGGACCCCGAGCGCGCGGCGGATGTGCTGGAGGAGATGGAGCCAGACGAGGCCGCCGACGCGCTGCAAAACATCACCAGCGAGGAGGCCGCCGACCTGCTGGGGCGCATGGAGCGCGACGAAGCCGAGGATGTGGCGACGCTGCTGGGCTATCCAGAGGATAGCGCGGGCGGCATTATGACAACTGAGTATGTGGCCGTGCCAGAGTGGACGACAGCGGGCGCGGTGATCGAAGCGATGCGTGCGCAGACCAAGGCGGCCTTGGCAGGCGCCGATGATCCGCTGCCCGATGCGCTGCCCGAGATCTATGTGGTGATCGAGGATACGCCGCCCGCGCGTGTGGCGCCTGTGCGCCGCCCGGCCATGCGCGGGCGCAACGGAGCGCGCAGCCGTCCGCGCCCCACGCAGGCGCCCGTGGCTACCGCGCCGCGCAACTTCACGCTGTGGACGGAGGGGCGACTGGTGGGCATCGTCAGCCTGCGCGATCTGCTGCTGGCCGACCCGCAGGCGCGGATGGAAGAGGTGATGGGCTCGGTGGAGTGCATCGCGCGGCCGCTCGACGAGGAGCGCGACGTGGCGCGGCTGATCGCCGACGAAGACCTGGTGGCGCTGCCAGTCGTGGATGACGACGGTAAGATGCTCGGCATCGTCACCGTAGACGACGCGATTGATGTCATCCTGCCGACCGCCTGGAAGAAGCGCATCCCCCGCGCCTTCCATTGAGGTTGCGGCCCCCACCCCCGCTGCGGCGGGAGAGGGGAGCCGGAGCGCGCCACGTGCTGATATTCTGGCCGACCCACGTCCGACTGGATGTCCCAGACCGTATGCTACTCGCGGCCGTGGGCAGTATCAGTTCGCCTCAGTATGCTACAATGTCGTTGACGGTGGCTAACGAACGCCAATTATCACAACTGGGGCTAGGATGAAAGGAGGAAAGCAGATGCGAACGATGGATCCACGCGCAACCAACCAAGCGCAGAAACCGCAGCAACGACGTCCAGCATTGACGCGCCGCGAGAGCGCGATGCTTTCCGCCGCAAGCGCCCGTGTCACTTCACAGCGATTCCCAGCGATGTCGAAGGCAGCGCTCGCCTTTGCGCGCCAGATGCAGGCGAATCCCCATGTGCAGGCTGTCATGCGTGATCTCGCTGATAAATAACGTATGGCCACCTACTCGTCGAAAGGGCGCTACAGACAGGGGCCTGTAGCGCCTTTCCCTTTGTCGCGAGAGAGCGCATTCGCCGACGCCTGCCAGTAGGCCATTGAGCAACTCTATCAGGATATCCAGGGCTTCAATGCGATCATTCTGGATCTTCCTGAGGGCGCGAGCGCGCTCAATCGTCCCGAGGTGCTGCGCTCCGCTGTTCAGCGACCGTTCACAACCGTTGGTAGCGATTTCGTCTACTCTGATGGACTGCGTCAGGCATCGGCGCTGCTCTATTCCCTCATCCAGAATCATCCGTTCACAGACGCGAACAAGCGAACCGCCTACTGGGGATGCGCTTTCTTTCTCCAGCAGTGCGGCTATTGGCGCAACGTTCCCTTCTTGAATGCCACTGAGGCCGTCGTCTATGAACGGCTGATCCTCGATATTGCCGGAGAAGGCTCCGCCATACTGGAATACCGACGCCTGGAGCGATTCAGGGTGGACGAGATCGCAGATCGCCTCGATCACATCTTCGCTGGGTCGCGCCGCCGCTCCTTCAGCCTGCGACGTGCGCGCACAGGCCTGTGGGGCTGGCTCACCAGCTTCATTCGCGACGAGGTCGACGACGAGAAGATGACAAAATAGCTCGCTTGCCACGGGCCTCCTCTCCCCTGCAGGAAGTGGGACAGGGGAGATTTTGTCTGCGCTACTCCGCGCGCCAGAGCGTGAGCGTCGCGTCAGCGTAGTCGAGCGCTGCCAGCGACGCGCCGCGCGGCGACCAGACGATCTCTGGCATGGCGTCAGTGCTGCCGCCCATGTTGACAACCGCGCGGGTGATCGGCAGCTTGGTGACGACCGCGCCCGTGCGCGTGTTGAAGATCGTCACTTTGGCGACCGGCTCGCCCAGGTTGTAGTCCTCGTTGGGGAGCATCGTCGCCAGCTCCTGCCCGTCGGCGCGCCAGGCGATGTCCAGGCTATAAAACTGCTGCATCGCGGGCTGCGCTGGTTGCCCTGACGACACCAGCCAGCCATTCTGAGCCGCCGCCAGCGCCGCGCTGAACGCCTTATCGGGCGGCGCGACGGGCGTGGAATCGCAGAGCGAGGAGCAACCGTAGACCGGGAAGGCGTGAGGGCCACCGGGCAGCCGCACCGCCAGGCTGACCGGCAGCGCGAGGTAGCGATGATCCGGCGACCACTGTGGCATGCTGGAGACGTAGAGCCAGTCTTGCGGCACGTACTCATCTGGCGGCCCTTGAACGTCCTCGTTGCCGGCAATCGCGACGATTGGGTCAATGCGTCCCGCCTGCCAGATACTGACAGCGCCCGATGGGCTGGGCGCCAGTGAGCCATCCGCGCCCCAGGCATAGCGCGTGGCGGGCGTCAGGTCCGCGATCGTGTGAACCAGCTTGCCGCTCGTGATGTCCCAGATGCGCATCGCGTCGTCCTCTATCGCGGGCAGCGGCGTGGGATCGGCGGTATAGCGCACGGCGTTGTGGGCGACGGTGATCGTGACCAGCCCGTGCGGCGCGTCCGACGCTGGCGGCTGGTAGTAGGTGTAGCCGACGCTGAAGCTGAGCGACGCGCCATCGGGCGACCAGGCGGCAGGCGAAGGGATCAGCTGCTGTGGCAGGCCCTGCTTCGCGAGCAGCGAGTAGAGCGTGGCGCCGTCCGTGAGTTTGCCAGTGCGCGTATCGAAGATCGCCAGCTCCGGGCCGCCGGTCTGATCGTTGCCGCAGTCGCCCAGCGTCGCCCAGAGCGCGATCTGCGTTCCATTGGGCGACCACGCCATGTCCTTCGGGCAACTGAGGTTGTAGGCCTCCAGGTCGAGCGTGTTGATGGGTGGCATGACTGGCGGCCTCGACACGCTGCCACTTGGGCGCTGGCCGCCCTTGATGATCCACAGGCCAGCGCCAGTCGCAAGGACAACGATCACCAGCGCCACCACACCCAGCCGCCAGGCGGCGCCGCGCTCAGCTGGCCGCATGCGCGGCTGAGGCGGGCGCGGCGCGCTGGCGACGCGGGGCGAGGGCGGGTGGGGCGTCGAGACGCGCGGCCTGCGGACGGTCTCGGCCTGCATCCCCTGCCCTGGCGTGGCGCCGGGCTGCGCAGTCCAGTTTGCCTGCTGGCCCTGCTCTGGCTGCTGGACGAGGTTGCGCAGCGCCGCCAGCCGCCGCTGCCGCTCGTCCTGCTCATCCTGCTCGTCCTGCTCGCCTGGCGATTGCCCGCGCTGGTCTCCGCGTCCATCGCGTCCATCAAATGGCATGCGCTGTCTCCTCCCTCGTCGTCCCGCGCCGCCATGATAGCAAAGCGGCGCGCGGCGAACAAGCGACGCTGGTCACGTTTCGCGTGGCGGACGCTGGCGCCCAATCTGCGACGACTGCGCAACGGCGCGAATTTCGTCGAGAAGGAGCCGAGAAGGAGCCGAGAAGGAGCCGAGAGGGAGGGCGCCAGGATGGCGTTGCGCATTGGCTGGAAGGCTGGCCCGGAGCAGTATCCGCCTCAGGAGTTGCTGGAGTACGCCGTCGCCGCCGAGGCGGCTGGATTCGAGAGCATAGACGCGAGCGATCACTTTCACCCGTGGAGCGAGGAGGGCCAGGCGTCGTTCATCTGGTCATGGCTGGGCGCGGCGGCGGCTCGCACCAGCGTGATCGAGCTGGGCACGGGGCTGACCTGCCCCATTCTGCGCTATCATCCAGCGATCATCGCCCAGGCGGCGGCGACGATGGGCGCGCTGGCCCCTGGCCGATTCTATCTCTCCGTCGGCACGGGTGAGGCGCTCAACGAATACGCCGCGACCGGCGAGTGGCCCGACTACACCGAGCGGCGCAACCGTCTGGCCGAGGCGATCGAGCTGATCCGCGCGCTCTGGACGGGGCAGCCGATCTCCTGGGACGGCGACTATTACCAGACACGCCAGGCGCGACTCTATACGCTGCCAGTCCAACCCGTTCCGCTCTATGTCTCGGCGCTGGTTCCTGAGAGCGCGACCTTCGCGGGCGAACAGGGCGATGGCCTGCTGACCGTCGGCGGCGAGCAGCCCGAACACTATCAGCGCATGATGGCCAACTTCGAGCGGGGCGCGCGCCAGGCGGGCAAAGACCCGGCGGCGATGCCCCGGCTGGTCGAGCTGACCGTTGGCTACGCGGACGATGCGCGGGCCGAGCTGGCGGAGTATAGGAAATACTGGGCGGGCGCGTCGGTTCCGGCGATGTACAGCCAGCGGCTCTACACTCCGGCGCTCTCGCAGAAGAATGGCGCGGTCGTCGGCGCGGATGTCGTCAAGGGTAAGGGGCTGTTCTCGGCGCAACCCGACGAGCATTTGGCGTTCCTGCGCAGGTACGGCGAGATGGGCTTCACCCACCTCTACCTGCACTACGCCGGCCCCGATCAGAAGGGCTTCTTGAAGTGGTACGGTCGCGAGGTGTTGCCACGCCTGCGCGCCCAGCACGACGACCAGCCGGACAGCCAGCGAGATGGCGCCACCCGCCACACGCCCGCGCTGCCTTGATCGCGCCATACCGCTTGCCACGCGTTCCCCTCCCTGCAGGGGAGGGGGTAGGGGGAGAGGTTCCCCAGAGTACAACAGCAGAGGAAAGGACATTCCAGAGATGGCTGAGAACGCGGATGATCGGGTCGCGGTGATCGCAACCGATGGCTTCGAGGAGGCAGAGCTGACCGAGCCAGTCAAGGCGCTGCGCGACGCCGGGCTGAAGGTGGATATCATCGCGCCGCACAGCGGGAGCATCCAGGGATTCAAGCATCACGACAAGAGCAAGACGATTCCGGTTGACTGCACACTCGATCAGGCCGACCCGGAGGACTACATCGCGCTCGTGCTGCCCGGCGGCGCGCTCAACGCCGACGCCATGCGCATGAACGACCAGGCACAGGACTTCATCCGCGCAATGGATGGAGCGCACAAGCCGCTGGCGATCATCTGCCACGCGCCGTGGGAGTTGGTTTCCGCTGGGCTGGCGCGTGGGCGCACGATGACGAGCTGGCCAACCCTGCAAGACGACATCCGCAACGCGGGCGGACAGTGGGTAGACCGCGAAGTGGTCGTGGATGGCAACCTCATCACCAGCCGCAAGCCCGACGATCTGCCCGCCTTCAACCGCGAGCTGCTGGCGCGCGTGACCCACCAGCACGCCTCCGCTGCCGCTGGCGACTGGCCAGCGGGCGATGCGGCAGGCGGGCGCGTAGCGGCCAGCGACCGCCCGCAAAACCGCCGCGGCGAAGGCGCTGGCAAGCAAAAAGCGTCCACCGCGCAGTAGCTGACCTCTCCCCCTAACCCCTTCAGAAAGGGGGAACCAGGCTGGAGCCTAAAGCGAGAAGATAGCGGCGAGGCCATCCACCCAGCGCCGGAGTCGTGGGCGATGCGCAGGCTGCGACCCTGGCCAGTAGCCACATCGCCTGCTCCGCGTTCCCCTCCCTGAAGGGGAGGGGGCAGGGGGAGAGGTTCGCGCGGCAAACACAAAGCCACCCCTCGGCGCGCAACCGAGGGGTGGCTTATCCGCATGTGACTGGGCTACTGGGCGGGTCAGATGGTGTAGACGCCTGGGTCATCCGATGGGCTGGGGCGCTCGCCCGCGCCGCTGGCCCCGCTGGCCCAGCCGGTTCGTTCGTGCGCCTCGGAGGCCAGTAGCCGCTCGACCATCTGCTCGAAGGTCGGCGCGTCTATCTCGCCCAGCGCGTAGCGATGGCGCAGCGTCTCGATGGCCGAGGGCTGCGCCGCCACATACGCGCCTGACGCGCCCAGCGCCCGCCAGCGCGGGGCGATCCATCGCAGCGACGCCCAGATCATCAGCGCCGCGATGCCGAGCCACAGCAGCAGCGACAGCCCCGTGAAGGCAAGGCCCAGCCACCAGTGCCCGCCATCGAAGAATGGCCCAGGCCCAAAACCTCTCCCTGGCATACGATTCGTCTCCCTCCTCGTGTCTCCTCGTGAGTCCGCTCGACGCTGCCTCGCGGCGGGTCTTTGCATCCTCCGCTCAACAGCGTACTCGCGCGAGATGGGACAACGATTGGTCTGGCGTGAGAGACTTCACACACGGATGCCTAGCGCGCCTGCGCCGCCTCGATTTCGGCGATCTCGTCGTCGTCCAGGCGGAACGCGCCCGCGCCGATGACACCATCGAGCTGCTCCGGGCGGCGCGCGCCGACGATCGCGCCCGTCACCTCGGGCCGCCGCAGTGTCCAGGCAATGGCGACCTCACCAGCGGTGCGGCCGTGGCGCGAGCCGATGTCGCGCAGCGTCTCGACCAGATACAGGCTGCGCGAGAGTTGCGGCTCGGCGAACTGCTCGCTGTGGCTGCGCCAGTCATCGCGCGGCAGCGCGGCGACGCGCTCGCGGGTCATCTTGCCCGAGAGCAGCCCCGAGGCCATCGGCGCATAGGCGATCACGCCGATGTTGTGCCGCTGGCAGAAGGGCAGAATCTCCGCCTCGATCGCGCGGTCGAGCAGCGAATAGGGCGGCTGCAGCGAGGTGATGGGCGCGATCTTCATAACGCGCTCCATCTGGCTGACACTGAAATTCGAGACGCCCAGCGCACGCACCTTGCCCTCGCGTTGCAGCTCCGCCATCGCCTCCCAGCCCTCCTCGATGTCGGCGTCGGGGGTGGGCCAGTGGATCTGGTAGAGGTCAATTGTCTCGACTCCCAGGCGGCGCAGGCTGGCCTCCGCCTCGCGCTTGACCGAGGCCTTTTTCAGGCTGCTGTGGATCGCGCGCTGCTCGTCCCAGACCAGCGAGCACTTGGTGAAGATGGCGGGACGCTGGCTGATGTCGCGCAGGGCGCGCCCGATGACCTCTTCGGAGCGGCCCAGGCCATAGACGGCGGCGGTATCGATCCAGTTGACGCCCATATCCAGCGCGCGGTGAATCGTCGCGGTGGATTCGTCGTCGTCTTGCGGCCCCCAGCCCGAGGCCCAGCCGCCGCCGCCAATCGCCCAAGTTCCCAGGCCGATTGGGGTGATCTTCAGGTCGCTCGTGCCGAGCTGGCGAATTTCCATGGTGGTATTGACTGGCATGACGCCACTCTCCCTGTTCTGGTCAGATTCGCATCACTGCGGACCTTGCGCGTCGTCGCGCCAGCGTGGTTGTGTGTGGTGTAGAGCGTGTGGCGCCTTGGCGAGCCATGATGCCAGGACTCAGCGCCCTCATGGCCTCCGCTACCACACATCCGGCGCCACATCATCATATTCTATCGCGCCCTGGCCAATCTGGCGATGGCCGACCGTGGACCCCTCGCGCGGAGCTTGTGCGTGTGTCGCTACTATCAAGCGAGCCACAACATTGGCCCAGATGCTGCGCCGTAGATGCGGTTGTGGTCAGTTCTCCAGGCAAACGAGAGGCAAGTGAGGCAGAGGCTGATGGGTGGGGATGCGGCTGACTGCGCTGGGCGCCGCCCAACGATCAGCGTTTCCGTGCCGCCACAGCAGCGTGGCGACTTCTTCACGGCGCTGGCGCGCCTGCGGCGGGCGCATGGCGATGAGCCTATCAGCATGAGCGCGTTGATCGTCAATGCGGTCATCGAGCAGGCTCAGTCGCTCGTTGACCCCGATACGTGCGACGCCAGGGGCGCATCACTGCCCGATCAGCCGCTCACTCCACATGTGCTGATCGTGGATGACGACGACTCGATCCGCGAGACGCTGCGGGTCATCCTCGAAGACGCGGGCTATGCTGTCACCGAGGCGGCTGAGGGCCTGAGCGCGTTGAGCCTGCTCGTCAACTGCCCCTATCAGGTGGTGGCGCTGCTGGATAACCTGATGCCCGGCCTCGACGCCAGTGAGCTGCTGGAGGCGCTGGAGGCTGGCCACGAGGGAGACGGCGCGGCCCATCGCCACGCCTTCATCCTGATCACCGCCAGCCCGCGGCGATTGTCGCCTACGCTGGCCGCGCGCCTCGCCCGGCTGGGTGCGCCAGTGGCGAGAACGAGCAAGCGCGATGACCAGCGACGACCCGAAGCCGCGCCTGACCCAAACGACTCGTCCTCCACGCATTGGGCTGGGGTTGGGCCTCTACATCGCCAGGGCCATCATCCTGCGCCACGGCGGGACGGTGGTGGTCGAGAGCCAGCTCGGCGCGGGCGCGACCTTCTGGTTCACGCTTCCCCTGCTCGCTCCCGATGCCCCAAGACGAGCGGCGAACCTCTCCCCTAACCTCCTCCCCTGCAGGGAGGGGAGACCGCAGACGCGGCGTCTCCTGCTCTCCTCTCCCGCCTCGGCGGGGGAGGGGCTGGGGCTGGGGGCGCGGCGTCAGAGCGCGACGCTGGCGCGCGTGACCTGACGCCTGCGCCAGAGCAGCAACGCCACCCACAGCACAAAGACACTCGCCTCCAGCGGCAGGGCGTCGGGTAGATCGGCCTCAGCGCCGTGGCGCAACGCGCCGCGTGGGTGTACCGCGCCGACCCGCCGCTCATCCTCCAGCAGGTGATAGGCGCTGTGCAGGGGTGATGCGGCGCTCAGCGTCAGGCGGCGCGCCCCCACCTCCACCGCGAACTCGCGGCGCAGCGGATCGCGCTGGGTGGCGCTGGCGATCACCGCGCCTCCGTCCGTCTCCAGCGTGAAGTGGTCGCGCAGCACACCGGTGCGGCGCAGGCGATAGGTCTGCCCGCCGATCGGCGCGGCGGTAGATGGGCCAAGCGCCGGGAAGGTGATCTCGGTGACAGTCGCGCCGCCGACCACCAGCCGATAGCGCCGCGCCAGGGCATCCTGCGGCTCCGCTGTCATGCGCATGAAGGCGCCTCCTTCCACTCGTACGAGCCGTTCCATCGCGTTCGTTCATAGTAGTCACAATCCTCGCGCATCGCGCCTATGGGGTAGGTTTGATGTCCAGCGGTGCGAAGACGACCTTGCCATCTGGCCGGATGATGAGGATGTAGAGCTGGCGGTCGGGGAACGCGCGCCGCAGTTCCGCATACTGGTCGTAACCGCTGGCCTCCGCATAGATCACATCGCCACGCAAAAGGGGATCATTCATCGCGAAGAGTGTGTAGCCATAGAGCTGGGCGTCGCTCGTCACCACCAGCGCGTGGTGAACTGGCGGGTTCTCCAGCGCGCTCATCTGGATGACGCGCCCAGCGGCCATGCCAGTGAAGTCGGTGTGCAGAGCGATCTGGCGCGGCAGAAAGTAGCCGAAGAGACACGCCAGCAGCGCCAGCGCCACCGCGCCCGTCAACGAGACATCGCCCACCCAGCGGGGCAGCGCCAGCGCCGGAGCGCCAGCGTCTTCGCGCGTCGAGCTGAGCTGCGCGCCCAGCGCGCGCCCTCGCTCGCGGGCCATCGCGCCCGCCTCCGCCAGCGCCAGCAGGCCGCGCGCCGTGAGGATCAGGAAGAAGGGCAGCGCCTCGAAGAGATAGCGCGGGCCGAGGTAGATGCCGTGGTAGTAGAAGCCGATGAAGGCGAACGTCATCGCAGCGGCGCCCACCAGCAGCAGCAGGTCGGCGGCGCGGGCGCGACGCGCGAGGAAGGGAATCAGCAGGAAGGCCAGTGTCAGGTAGAAGGGCCAGCCATACAGGTTGATGGCCAGGCTGGTGAGCAGCTCATCCACGTTGATGAAGCCGGAGGCGAGCGTGTGCTGCCCATAGAAGCCGACCCCCTGGCCAAAGCCAAAGTGATCGCCGGGGGAGAAGAGGTGGCGCGGCGTGGTGGTCGCGCTGCCGGTCAGCAGCTTGCTGTAGCCGAGATACGCATCCACGCCGAGAACGACGATAGCCGCGAGCAGCAGCGCGGGCGCGACCCAGCGCCGCCAGTCCACCGCGCGCCAGTCGCGCCAGAGAGCGAGCGCGCCGCGATCAGCGCGGCCCAGCCACAGCAGCCATAGCGCGCCCGCCGTGACCACCGCGATGAAGATGGCGCTGGTCTCGCGCGTCAGCAGCGCCATCGTCCACAGCAGCCCCGCCAGCGGCAGGAGCCACGGCAGATACCACGACCCACCACGGTCGCCACTGCGCAGGGCATCCAGCGCATGCAGCAGCGCCCACCAGCCCCAGACCAGATAGAACAGCGCGACGGTGTGGCTGAGGTAGCTGGCGGCGAGATAGCTATAGAAAGGCGAGAGCGCGCCCAGCAGCACGGCCAGTGTCGCCACGCGCCGGTTATAGAGCCGCCGCGCGATCAGCCCGATGCCCAACAGCGCCATCGTCCCCAGCAGCGGCTCGACCAGCCACGGGACGCCGAGCCGCACCCCGACCGCCAGCGCCAGCGGCGCGCCCGGATCATATTGCTGGAACCACTTGCCGTCGTGGGCGAGCATGAACGGGCCGGGGAAGCGGTCGAGCGCGGGCGGGATGGGCGCGAAGATCCGCCCCGCCGCGAAGATGCGCGCGCCGAAGAGATAGGCGGTGGCGTCGTAGATGTGGGACATCGCGTGGTACTGCGCCAGCGCGATCCAGATGGTGAAGAGGAACGACGCCAGCAGCGCCAGCAATCCGATGGGGTGGATCGCCTCGGTCAGGTCGCGTGCCAGCGCGTGGGCCAGTTCGCGCATCCCCGTCGTCGCCGCCCGCCGCAGCCACAGATAGGCGCGCACGGCCAGCGGCGCGGCGCTCGCGTCGCGCCGCTGGCGCACGCTGGCGCTTGCCACTGCGTTCTCGCCGCCCTCGGCGCCCTCCTCGATGTCCTTCTCATCGGCGGATGCGGGCGCGGCGCTCGTGTGAACGCCCAGTGCGCCCAGCGCCAACCCCACCAGCCACTCGCCGCCACAGACAAGCGCAAGCAGCGCCAGCGCCCACAGCGCCAGCCGCGTCAGGAAGTCCGCCGTCATGGCGGCGAAGGGCGGCGCGTCGGTCGGAAAGAAGGTCTGCATGACGGCGTCGGGCTGGCCGGGCGCCGAGCGCGTGACGTTGACGAAGTGGTCGTTGCGGTCAATGGTCACGGTGACGAGGCTGCCATCGCTCATCGTCAGCGCCAGCGCCAGCGGCGTCTCTGGCTGCTGGACCTGTGCGCTGATGCGCTGAACGCCCGCGCTATCGGAGACGGTCAGCCGGGCGCCGCTCAGGGGCGGCTCGGCGAGACAGGTCGCGCCCGCGCACAGATCACGCCAGCGGCTGAGGCCATCCAGGTTGCGCATCCAGGCGTAGAAGCGGTAGTAGGGCGTGTTGGCGATGCTCTGGAGGTAGGTGGTGTCGAGGGTGAAGTTGTTTGTGCTGTCCGTGCCATCCAGTTGATATTCATGCACGAGCGGGTCGTGCGGCGGCACGGCTACCGAGACGATGCGCGCGCCCAGCGCCATGCGCTGCGGAGCGGCGCCCGCGACGGCCACCGTCAGCGTGGCGCCGTCATCGCTGATGGCGACCGGCAGCCGCACTTGATAGAGCAGCGCATCGAGCGCGAGCAGCGCCACGAAGAGCGCCGCCAAGATGAGCGGCCAGCGCCGCCACGCATCGCGCGCCAGCCACAGCCGCGCCCGCGCCGCGGGTGGCCGTACCGCCGAGGAAATGCTCGCCCGCGACCCTCGTGACCACATCGTGTCTCGTCGCTCCACCCACGCTCACATCCACGCTCACCGCCAGACGCGCCGCCGGACGTGCTCGATCTAGAGCGCGCGGACAGGCCTAGTGTAGCATAGCGCGAGGAGTGGCGCGCCCCCACCCCCAGCCCCTCCCCCGCTGTGCGGGAGAGGGGAGCCAGACACCGCCAGGTGTGCGGGAGGGCTGACCGGCACAGCACGCGATAACGCTCTGGCTCCCTCTCCTTCTGGGTGTGGGTTGGGGTGAGGGCGCGCGCCACGCCGCGGCAGCTCGCCCCTCTCTCGCCGTCAGGTGGGGAGAGAGTTGGGGAGGGGGCAGCCCCAGGCGGTATACTGTGCGAGGATGCGCGGCGCGTCACAGCGATTGTGCGGACATCAGCAGGCGGCGGCGCAAGCGGGGGAGATAGTGGCGATTGGCTATCACGGATGATCGTAGCGAGGGCGCGGGGCAGGCGGAGGCCGAGGCGCTGACCGAGGCCGCGCGGGACGTCGCCAATGATCCCGCAAACCCCACACGCCCGCACGCAAACGACCCCTACGCCTCGCTGCGCTTCCGAGACTTCCGCTACCTGATCGCCAGCTCCTCGCTGGGCACGCTGGGCGAGCAGATGCTGACTGTCGCGATTGGCTGGGACATCTACGCCCGCACGCAGTCCGCGCTGATGTTGGGCTTCGTGGGGTTGGCGCAGTTCGCCCCGGTGCTGGCGCTCTCGCTGGTGGCGGGTCACAGCGCCGATCGCTTCGACCGCCGCGTGGTGGTAATGCTGACGCAGGGCGTGATGAGCCTCACCTCGCTGGGGCTCGCGCTGATCGCGCTGACACAGGGGCCGGTCGCGCTGATCTTCGCGCTGCTGGCGCTGCGTGGCGTCGGCGAAGCCTTCAATGTCGCCGCGTCGGGCGCGCTGCCGCCGCAGACCGTGCCAGTCGAGGACTTCGAGAATGCCGCCTCGTGGAGCAGTAGCTCGTGGCAGCTCGCCGCTGTCATCGGACCGGCGCTGGGCGGCCTCATCATCGCGCTGCACGGCGACGCCACCCCCGTCTACCTCTTCGATGCTCTCATGGGGCTGGCCTCCATCGCCATGATTAGCCGCATTCGCGGCAGGCAGGCGACACAGACCAGCGAGCCGATGTCGCTCGCCGAGCTGATGGGCGGCGTGCGCTTCATCCTGCGCACCAAGGTGATCCTGGCGGCGGTGACACTGGATATGGTGGCCGTGCTGCTGGGTGGCGCGACTACCCTGCTGCCGATCTTCGCCACCCGCATCCTGCATGTCGGCGCGCAGGGGCTGGGCGTGATGGTGGCGATGCCCAGCATCGGCGCGATCTGCATGGCGACCTACCAAGCCCACCGGCCACCGTTCCGCCATGCCGGGCGCACGCTGCTGCTAGCGGTGGCGGGCTTCGGCGCGGCGACGGTCGTCTTCGGCTTCTCGCGCTGGTTCCCCCTCTCGCTGGCGGCGCTGCTCGTCCTCGGCGCGATGGACAACATCAGCGTCGTCATCCGCAAGACGTTGTTGCTGCTGCGCACGCCCGATGAGCTACGCGGGCGGCTCTCGGCGGTCAACAACGTCTTCATCGGCGCGTCGAATCAGCTTGGCGGGTTCGAGTCGGGCGCGCTGGCGGCGGCGATTGGCCCAGTCGGCGCCGTCGCGCTCGGCGGGATCGGCTCGGCGCTGGCGGTGGCGGGCATCGCCCGCGCCTGGCCAGAGCTGCGCACGCTGGGCCGCATGACGGCTATCGAATCCGACGAGGCCAACCAGACCGGAGCGGAGGCCATTAACGCCGATGGGCAGCCACACGCCGCCGGACAAACAGGCGTATAATGGCGGGGCCAGCGACGAAGCCAGCGACGAAGCCAGCGACGAAGCCAGCGACGAGGCCAGCGCTGCCCTGGCGAAGCGCGTGGCGCGCGAGAGAGGGAGGCGGGCATGGATTTCAGCGAGGTGATACGCAAGCGGCGCATGGTGCGGCATTTCACCAGCGAGCCGGTTGATCCAGCGGCCATCGAGCGCATTCTGGATTTGGCGCGCCGCGCGCCCAGCGCGGGCTACACGCAGGGGCAGTCGTTCGTGGTGGTGACGGAGCCACAGACACGCCGCGAGATCGCGCGCATCTGCGGCGAAGACGAATACATCGCCGACGGGTTCGATCCCTTCATCTCCCAGCCGCCGGTGATCGTCGTGCCGTGTGTCAGCGAGACCGCCTATCACCGTCGCTACCAGGAGCCAGACAAGCTGGACGAGGCGGGCAATGAGACGGAGTGGCCCGTCCCCTATTGGTTCATGGATGTCGGCTGCTCGGTGATGGGTCTGCTGCTGGCGGTGGTCAACGAGGGGCTGGCGGCGGGCTTCGCAGGCGCGCCGACCAGCGAGCGGATGGCCGAGCTGCGCCGCCTGCTGGGCATCCCGGATGAGGTCACACCCGTGGGCGTCGTGCCGATTGGCCACGGCGCGCAGGACAAGCCCTCGCCCTCGCTCAAGCGTCGGCGCAAGCCCGAAGCTGACCTGATCCATCGCGAGCGCTGGTAGATGCTCCGCTCGGCGAGCGAGACAGCGCGGCGCTCACGCGCGCTCTGGGCCAGCGTGTCGCACGCGCTCAACGCAGCGCTCGACAGGATTCCCGTCGGTGTAGTCACGCTTGGCGTCGGGATCATCGCGCTGACGGCCTCGAACCGGCTGCCCGTCTGGCTGGGCATCCCCGCGCGCGACCTCCAGCGTCTGCTCGTCGGCTGGCGAGTGGCGCCGAGCGTGGCGGCGATACTCAGCGCGAGCGCCAGCGCGCTGCTGACCCTGCTGGCGCTACTGGCCGCCTACGCTTGCCTGCTGGCGGCGGGTTGGGCTACGCCGCCGGGCTGGCTGCGGCGCGCCGCGCGCTGGCTGGCCATCCCCGTGCTGCTCTGGTCGGTCTTCGCCTCGCTCCAGACGGCGGCCATCCTGGGGCGTGGGCTGGTCGCCAGCGCGACCCAGTCGCCGCCCACCTACACCGCCGACGAGATGTATTACAACCAATACGATGCGCGCCTGCTGCTGGCGGGCGTCAACCCATACACCAACGCTGAGACGCATCTCAGCACGGCGATGACCTACTTCCACATTCGCGGCTTCACGCCGATCGCGCGCGGGCGCTTCAGCGATCCGCGCCACGCGCCGACTGGGGCGGAGATGCGGGCGGTGGCGCGCGAGTATCAGGCGCATCCGCTCAGTCCGCCGCCTGAACTGGACCCCGACACGCTGCACAGCTATCCAGCGGGCGCGTTCCTGGTGGATGTTCCCTCTGTCTGGCTGGGGTTGCCGGGAGTGGGCGTCGCGCAGGTCCTGCTCTTCGTGGCGCTCTGCGTGACGCTGGTGGCGTCGGCTCCGCCAGGCGCGCGGCTGGCGCTGGGGATGGTGGTGTGGGCCAACCCGGTGCTGGCGCAGCGCGTGGTCAACGGTGACTTCGACATCTGGTGGCTGGCCGCGCTGATTGGCGCGTGGCTGCTGGGCGAGCGGCGCTGGCTCTCTGGCGGACTGCTGGGCGTGTCCTGCGCCATCAAGCAGACGGCCTGGTTCGCGGCGCCGTTCTACTTCTTGTGGGTCTGGCGGAGGGATGGGCTGGCCGAGGCGCTGCGCCGGACGGGGATCGCCTGCGCGGCCTTCCTGCTCATCAACCTGCCCTGGCTGATCGCCTCGCCGCGTGCGTGGCTCTCCAGCGTGCTGCTGCCGCTCAGCCTACCGCTGCTGCCCGATGGCAGTGGACTGATCGCGCTGGCCCAGGCGGGCGCGCTGCCGCTCACGTCGTGGCCGTATACGCTGCTGGAACTGGCTGTGTGGGCGGGCGCGCTGCTCTGGGTCTGGCGGATGCTGGCGCGCGGTCGGCTGCCCTACGCCGGACTGACGGCGGGGCTGCTGCCGCTGCTGGTGGCGTGGCGCAGCCCGGAGCGTTATTTTCTGCCGCTCTCGCTGCTGGCGCTGGCAGCGCTGCTGCTGCTACTGCGCGCCCCCGCCCCTTCCTCTGCTGATGATGGTGAACACGTTATCGGGCAACCGCTGCCCGCTGGCGACTGAAGGGCGCGACTGCTCGCCTGCTTCGGCGCAATCTGGCTTGACAGGGGCGTGCGGGGTTTGTATACTGATGGTCGCTACCGAGCGAGAAGCTCGCTGGCGACATGCCTCCGTGGCGGAATGGTATACGCAGCAGGTTGAGGGCCTGTGCCCGCAAGGGCGTGGTGGTTCGAGTCCACTCGGAGGCACCGACGGCGCCGGTGAAGCGGCGCCCAACGAAGCGCTGATGCGCTCACCAGCATCGCTAGCGTGAAGCGCGATCCGGCGCGTCGCGGCATTTTCGTGGCGCTAGCGGGTCTGGCGCGCAGCGGGCGGCTAGCTCAGCGGCAGAGCAATTGCTTTACACGCAAAAGGTCGGGGGTTCAAATCCCTCGCCGCCCACCAACAGCCACGAGCGGCGAGGGCGCGACCTCCTCACATATAGATGCCGCCGTTGATGTCGAGTGAACTGCCGGTGATGTAGTCACCATCCACGATCAGGAAACGCACCGCCCGCGCGACCTCGTGCGCCGTGCCGACACGCCCCAGCGGGATGCGCCGCACGATCTGCTCCTTCACATGCTCAGGGACCTGGGTATACATCTCGGTCTCGGTGAAGCCGGGGCAGACAGCATTGACGGTGACGTTGTAGCGCGCCATCTCGATAGCAGCGGTCTTGGTCAGCCCGATGATGCCAGCTTTGGCGGCGGAGTAGTTGGCCTGGCCAAAGTTGCCTGACTTGCCAACGAATGAGCTGATGTGGATGATCTTGCCGTGTTTCTGCTCCATGAAGTGCGGCAGCGCGGCCTTCATCGTGTAGAAATAGCCGTTGAGATTGGTCTGCACGACGACATTCCAGTCGGCGATGGTCAGGTTCTTGAGCGTGCGATCAACGGTGATGCCCGCGTTGTTGACCAGCACGTCGAGCCGCCCGAACTCGGCTACGGCCGTCTCGATCAGCCGCGCCGCCTGATCGGGATCGGATACATCCGCCTGCACGGCCATCGCCCGCGCGCCGTTGGCTCGCATCTGGGCGACGACCTCTTCGGCGGCGCTGGCGCTTTTCGCGTAGTTGGCGACGACGCAGGCGCCCCCACCGCCCAGCTCCTCAGCGATTGCGCGCCCGATCCCACGCCCCGCGCCAGTGACGACGACCACCGCATCTTCCAGTTTCGCCATCGCAGCCCTCCGTTTCCCGCTCGGTCTCGCTTCATATCGCCCGGTATCGCTCGATATGGGCGCGTGCCGCCCTACGTCATGCTCTCGGCCATGCTGATGTACTCGTTGACTGGAGGAATCGCGCGGCGGGCGTCCCTCACCCCAGCCCTCTCCCAGAGAGAGGGAGAAGAAGGATGTCGCCCACCGCGCCGGTTCGCCCCCGCCAGCGCGGCGTCCGCCAGCTCCCCTCTCCCGCCACAGTTGCGAAGCGCCGTGCCCTCTGGCTCCCCTCTCCCGCCTCGGCGGGGGAGAGGTTGGGGGAGGGGGGCAAACGCGCGCCACGCCACTCCCTGTTCATCAGTTCAGGCAGCAGTCAGGCGCCGCCCTCGTATTTGAAGGAGACTTCGAGCTTGACCCGGTAGGTCAGCGTTGTGCCGTTCTCGATGTGGATATCCTGCTCCACGACTTTTGCGATGCGCAGGTCACGCAGGCTCTGAGCGGCCTGCGCAATCGCGGCGGAGGCCGCTTTCTCCCACGACTCTTCGCTGGCGCCAACCAGCGTCACGACCTTGTACACGCTATCCGGCATGGTGTCCTCCATTCGCGCGGGCCTCGCTGGCCCCGGTCGCCATCGCGACCACCAGAGCCTCACTGGATCAATGGACAAACACACGGACTGTACAGACCAAACGAACCGCACGGACTCAACGAATCGCAAGCGCCTCCTTTCCTCAACGACCCAACTCCATGTCCCGGCGCGTCTGGCGCATCCTGCGCCGCGCCGACTCAACTCCGCCAACCACCCCACATCGCTCTGAGTACGTTCGCCCTCCTGCGCGTCGCTAGTCGCTGGCCAGGAAGGCGCCGATGACAGGCGCCAGCTCCGCGGCTCGCAAGACGAAGCCGAGATGGCCGCCGTGAAAGACGTGCAAGTGCGAGCGTGGCGCCAGCAGATGCATCAGCCGCGCGTTGACCAGCGGGATCAGCCGATCATCGTCGCCTGCCACGATCAGTGTACGCTGGCGCAGACAGGGCAGCCAGGGCAAACTGGTCCAGCCAGCGCCGCCGAGCAACTGGTAGAGGTAGCCGCGCGGGTCGCCCAGCCGCAGCATCACGGCGAGGTCGCGCGCGAGCGCCGGATCGAGCGCGCCGCTAGCGATCTCCGGCGCAAGCTCTGGCGCGATAGCCTCCAGCGCGCCGCGATCGCTCCCGCTCCACGGCGCCGCCAGCGCAACCCACGCCGCCGGATCGCCGGGAACCATCAGCGCGCCCATCGCCGTGCTGACCAGCGCCAGCCGCCGGCAACGCCAGGGATGCTGCAGCGCGAATTGCTGGGCCAGCGCGCCGCCCCACGAGACACCCAGCGCATCCACGCGCTCGTAGCCAAGCTGATCGAGCAGCCGCTCCACCAGATAGGCCAGCGCAGGGAAGCGATAGGGTAGCGGCGGCGTGGGTGAGCCGCCGACACCCGGCGCATCGAAGCGGATCACCTCGATGGCTGGGTCGAGCGCGTCCACCAGCGGCCGCAATAGCTCCAGGCCGACGCCGATGCCATTCATCAGCAGCAGCGGCGTGCGCGTCCCGTCCCCCGGGCGGATGGCGACGCGGAATCGCTGGCCCAGCACGCGGATGTCGCACGTGGTCAGCTGGCTGGTCGTTGCGGATGGCATCGGCGCCTCACCTCATTGTGATAGACGATACGAGAGATAGCGGTTTGTACCTGTACCGTACACCTGGCCGAGACATCACCGGCTCGGCCTCGTGGCAGCCTAGCCCAGCAGCATTCCCAGCGTATCGGCGACCAGCGCGGGCTTCTCCTCGCCCTCGATCTCCACCGTGTGGCGAGTGGTCATCAGCGTGCGGCCGGGGCCTTTGCGCTCGACCGCGATCAGCGTGGCGCGGTCGCGGATGCGCGCGCCCGCCTTGACGGGATTGATGAAGCGCAGCTTGTCGGCGCCGTAGTTCAGCGCTGCCTGCACGCCAGTGGGGATGACCCCGATCGAGGCGTGCATGGCGGGCAGCAGCGAGAGCGTCAGGTAGCCGTGGGCGATGGTCGAGCCGAAAGGACTCTCACGCCGGGCGCGCTCGACATCAACGTGAATCCACTGGTGGTCGCCCGTGCAGTCGGCGAAGGCGTTGATCATCTCCTGGCTGACCGTCAGCCAATCCGAGACGCCCAACTCTTTGCCGATGAACTCGTCAATCGCCGCCAGGCTGAAATCGTCCACGCTCATACGCTGCGCCTCCTCACGCGGATTGCTACGACACGACACGCCGCTAGACGAACGCACCCAGGCCGGTGATGGCGCGGCCCACAATCAGCGTGTTCATCTCGCGCGTGCCTTCATACGAATAGATCGCCTCGGCGTCGGCCACGAAGCGCCCGACCTGATTCTCCAGCAGGATGCCGTTGCCCGCTAGCAGCTCGCGCGCATAGCCGACCGTCTCGCGGCACTTCGACGTGCAGAAGGCTTTGGCCAGCGAGGCATGCTCGTCGCGCATGATACCGGCGTCCTGCATCTGCGAGAGGCGCATCGCCATGCACTCCGAGGCGACGATGTTGCCCAGCATGCGCACCAGCAGGTCCTGCACGAGCTGGAAGCTGGCGATCGGCTTGCCAAACTGGTTGCGCTGGCGCGAGTAGGCCAGCGCGTGTTCGTAGGCGCCCATCGCGCAGCCAACCGCCTGCCAGGCGACGCCCGCCCGCGTCATGCGCAGCACCGCGGCGGTGTCGCGGAAGGAGCGCGCGTTTTGCAGGCGGTTGGCCTCGGCGACGCGGCAATCCTTCAGCGTGATGAGCGCGTTCTGCACGACGCGCAGCGCCATCTTGTCTTCCATCTTCTCGGCGCTGAAGCCGGGCGTTCCCTTCTCCACCAGGAAGCCCTTGACCTGCTGGTCGGCCTCGTCGCGCGCCCAGATGACGGTGACATCGGCGAAGGTGGCGTTGCCGATCCACTTCTTCTGCCCATTCAGGACCCACTCGTCGCCCTCGCGCCGCGCGGTGGTGGTCAGCCCGCCAGCGGCGCCAGAGCCGACATCTGGCTCGGTCAGCCCGAAGGCGCCGATCTTCTCCATGCGGCGCATCGTGGGCAGCCACTGGCGCTTCTGCTCCTCGGAGCCGCAGAGGTAGATCGTCCCCATCGCGAGCCCGCTGTGCACGCCGAAGAAGGTGGCGATGGAGGGGTCAATGCGCGCCATCTCGACGGCGATCATGCCGTCGAGCAGGGTGGTCTTGCCGGGGCAGCCGTAGCCCTGGTAGGCGATGCCCGCGATGTCGAGCGCGGCCATTTTCGGGATCAACTCGAAGGGAAACTCGGCGCGAATCCAGTAGCGCGTGATGATCGGCGCAACCTCCGCCTCCATGAAGGCGCGCACCCGCTGGAGGATGGCCTGATCGTCGGCGCTCATCATTGCGGCGAGGTGGTAGAAGTCGCCCGAAACCGGCGGGAGTGTGCGCGACTCCGCCTGTGACTGTGCTGACTTCGCTGGCTTCGGTGGTTTGGCTGGCTGGGATTGCGCGGAGGTAGGATGGTCTGTTTTCGCGCCGCTCATCTGCTCATGCCCCTTTCGCCCAACGTGCGGCGTGCGCGCGGCGCCAACCAGCGGTGAGGCGCCGCCAGCCCTGCCAGCACTCAACACGCCGCAGCTACCCAGCATGCAGGTGAACCCAGGTGAATCCATTCGCCTGGCTGTCTTCCCGGTAGGTCGCGATCAGGTCTCGTTGGGTATCTCTAGTCTACGGTGGATGTGGCGCTTGCGGCAATGGCGAGTCATAGCAAGCGCGGACAACTGATCCTCAGCGATGGCCACGAATGACATACCGCCCTCGTATTGGGCGCATGCGTGGCGCGATTGCGCAATGGTTGATGCTGGCGGCTCGCGAGCCGCCAGCATCAACCTCAGAACGTGGCGTGCGATCCTGAGAAGCTCCCGTCGTCATGTCAAGGAGATGTGATGCGGCCTTTACTGGGTAGAGGCGCAGATGGGCGTGATCTTCGCGCCGCCGCCAGTATTGTCCCACGGCTCGATACCGGGCGCTGGGAGGGAGTAGAGGGTCATCTGCCAGCCGGGCGGTATATCGAGAGGGCGTTTCCCACTCGCGAAGCCAGTGCGTGTCCCCTGCGCGGTGGTACTCATGTCGCTTGGCCTTGCTACTGCGCCTCACTCAGGCTGCCGCATTGGGGCGCCCTTCTTCAGGCCCTGCCGACGGGACGTTCGTCCACAGGCGTCTTTCTCGACTCCCGCAGCCACAGCGACACCGACACCGGCCGCATCGTCTCCTGCGCGACGGCCATCAACTGCTCGCTCAGCTCCCGCAGATGGGTCTCAGTCCGCAGCGTAGCGGCGAACTTCTCCAGCGTGCGGGCGGCGTCGTACTTGGCACGGTAGAAACGGCGGTCGATGGCCGCCTGGACCTGGCGCCGCAGGGGATTGGCGAGCATGGCGATCAGCAGGGTCGACGCGACAATGATGACCGGCTGAGGATTCGTCTGGCGCGTCAAGGCCGTGACGAGCGATTGGAGGCCAACCACCATACCGAAGTACACGCCGACGAGGATCGCCGTCAGCGACCCATAAATCAGCGTGCGGCGGATGATGACGTCAATGTCGTAGAGCCGGTGGCGGAGGATAGCGATACCGATGCCCAGCGTGACGGGCGTCAAGTACGTCAAGAGGATTGCGATATTTGCCATCCGGTACACCGAGCCGGGTGTATTCAGCGTAGGCCAGAACACGGGCGCCACGGAGTATCCGATATTCAGCGGCGCCGTCCAGGCAAGGCTGAAGATGACCCATTTGGTCTGTTGACGCTGCACGGGGGTGTAACGCCGCGCGTAGCGGTAGACCTGGATCGCCGCCGGGCCGCCCACGGACGCATAGAGCACAGGCGAGATGATGGGAAACGGCGCCGCGACAAAGAAGAGAGCGTCCTGCACGATCCAGGTCAGGACGAACAGCGCACTCCAGCGCGGCGCGAACCGGCCGGTCGGGAACGTCAACAGGAAGGCGCCGAGCGCGGGATAGAGCAACTCCTCGGCGGCAATCCCGACGACACTGATCACCGGCCCAGAGCGTGCCAGCACTTCCGGCACATTCACACTGCCCGTCGCCATATTCCAGGTGGGGCTCGCGCCGAGGAGCACGGAGCTGGATGCGTTGCCAATGAGCACCAGCGAGACGAACAGCCCCATCGGGTCGCGCCATTTGCGCCAGGCGATCAACCCGCCGACGGTGGCCCCGACGAGCGTGACAGCCAGCGCCGTCACCAGCACGTAGACCGCATAGGCGTTGATGGCCGGGCCCGGCCCACCCAGCTTCTGGAAGTCGGCCAGCGACA
Organism: Ktedonobacterales bacterium; assembly: GCA_025935235.1. Classification (GTDB taxonomy): domain Bacteria; phylum Chloroflexota; class Ktedonobacteria; order Ktedonobacterales; family JADMIN01; genus JAKAIY01. Next base: position 23,621 of record JAICVT010000015.1, read on the forward strand.
TCTGCGCAGGCATGCATATGGCGCCAGCGGGGCAGGGCTGGTGTACCAGCGTGAAGAGCGCGGGAACGCTATACAGGAACACGATCGCTTCCACGAGGACCCCAAGGCCCCACCCGATGCGAGCCAGCGCCAGCCAGCGCCCCCGCGGGTGTGGCGCTGGCGCGGTTGCGGCGGCTACATCGGCCGGTGGAACGGTCGGCAAAACGATCGCACGCGGGGCGGTCGTCACGGCTTTTCTCCTTCTTTGCCCCCACCCTCACGAGGATGCCCCTCGGCCCCTTACAGCATGCCAGACGACCGTTACGGCGCCGTTACGCCGTGGGTAATGGCCCAGCGGCCAGGGCCCAGCCGTGCGAGTCCACAGGAAGACGAGCGGGTGGGTCGACAGCGGCATGCCCTCCCACAC
>JAICVT010000367.1 GCA_025935235.1 Ktedonobacterales bacterium
AGATCTGGAAGCCATTATTTTGCTTCATACCTGATGGCCTGAGGTTCGGTTGGAGTACGCACCTGCGATCTCTACTGGTCGGGCATTCCCTCAGCCATTGACGATAGGTCAAGCACGCCAAAGTCAGTGAGCAGACAGCACAGACCGCCATTCACATCACGCCCGACATAGCTTCGATAGCAACCGTTGCCCCATCCTGTCTCAAAGAGTACCGCATTTAACCTGGGCTCGCGGGATACCTCCAAGGACATGGCGCCTATCTGAGTAGGCTCGCGTGCATAAAGCTCCTGTGCTAGCCAGAGCCGAAAGGGATCCGAAGGATTGGTGGGATCGAACTTGGCCGCAAGCATAGGTAGCGCTTCGGCATCCAAGTAACACGCGGTGTTTGATTCCACATTGAAATAGTCTGGCATAGCAGGCAACGGACTCACTATCACATGCGCGACATCCCACTGAATTGGCTCATGGCCACTCACATACAGAGCCGAGTACGCGACAAGCTGTAATGCGTCCGGGAGACTGGCAACGCATAATACGACGGAGTGTGTGCCACTTGGGATCCGTTCCCCGAAGAGAGATTCGGGGAAGTCACCAAAGGGATCACATGCTACCAAGCGGCCAGATCGTATCATTACATTGCCCACGTGGCGCCGTGACAAGCGCGCAACTGCATTCTCCCGCTGCGTTACTGCGCTCGACGCGACTGTCGTCATGCGCGTCAGATCTGGCATGGGCTCGAGCATAATGGTATCCCCATTGAGGTCGGATGCTTTTGTCATCAGGTATACTACAAAGCTTCCCGCGTGACGCTCGGATAGGCGCCAGCCGCTAGCGACCGAGCAGCAGCCAAGAGGCGAGCGCGGCGCAGGGGATCCACGCGCCGAGCAGCAGTCCACGCAGCAGGATGGCGCGCGGCGGGCGGCGCGGGAGGTTGGCCAGCAGCAGAGGGAGCGCGGCGGCGATCAGCCCCTCGAAGAGCATGACGTAGTACGGGGTGTGGGCCAACCCCGATGCGGGCGCGTAGCTCCACCAGCCCGCGTGGTACGCCATCCCTTCGTAGAAGGGGATGTTGAGCGCGCCCCACAGCCCCGTCAGCGTCATCGCCAGCCAAGGTATCGGGCGCGCCGACGTGAGGCCAGCCAGCCGCCAGGCCAGATAGCCGATCTGCGCCAACACCGCCATCCACGAGATCGGCATGTAGGCGGGCGAGGCCCACAGCATCGGCTCACCCGGCGGATAGCGCAGCGAGTGCGCGACGACCTCGCCAGAATAGTCGGTGAACAGCTCGCAGATGCCCGCGATCAGCCCGAAGGCCAGCAGCCGCACGATCAGCGGGCGCCACGCGCGGCGCAGGGCAAGCGCCAGCAGCGCCAGCGCGGTCAGCCCGACCGTGACAGCGGCGCTGACCCAGCCGAAGCCGCCGATGGCCGAGATGATATGCCCCGCCACCAGCAGCGCGAAGGTCGCCAGCATGGCCGCGTCGAGCGCGGTCAGGCGGCGGGCCGCGCCATCTAGCGGCGCGGGTGCGGGCGGCTCGGCTGGATGGGCGGATGGCGTCACGCCGCGCATCGGCGCTCCTTCTCGTGCGCCTGTCGCGCGCTCACCGCTGCTGGCGCTCCAGATAGGCTTTCAAGTTGGCCAGCGTGGCGACCTCGCCGCGCATCGTCTGCGTGATCGCGCGGTCCATCAGGCGGGCGAATCCAGTGGGCTTGAAGTCCAGGATGAAAGTGACGGTGGTTGTCCCATCGCGCTCAGCGAAGCGATACTCCCCAGTGGGCCGCGCCGGGCCAGTGGTCACCTGAAAGCGGATCAGCTCATTGGACTGGCAGGCGGTGATCGCGTAGTCACCCGCGATTGGCCGCCCGCCGGGGCCTTTGAGTTGCTGCCGGTAGGTCGCGCCGACGCCGGTCCGCGCGCCGGAGGTGCGCTCGACCGCGAGCACAGCGGGACGCCAGAGTTTGTTCTTCGTCCCGTCCAGAACGAACTCGAAGACGACATACGCGGGCCGCTGGATGGTGACACTGTTCTCCGCGTGAGCCATGCGCTCGCTCCATTCTGCCGCGTTCTCCGCCCGACGTTTCCGCCGGGGAGCCGGGCGACCACAAACCATGCACGGGTAGTATAGTCCGCGCGCGATGGGCGCCGCTACGCGATACAATACGGAGATGCGCCACACAGCGGCCTCACGCGTCGTCTGGGCGCGCGGAATAGCATATCCAGGGAGTCAGCAAGCGATATGAGCCAGCCTCCTACCCAGACCGCCCGGCGCAAGCGCGTCCCCGGCGTCTATGGCCGCGAGGAGATCGAAGCCAACCAGCTCGAGCCGTGGCCGAATCCCAAGCCAGAGCGCGACTACATCATCCACTTCGAGATTCCAGAGTTCACCTGTGTCTGCCCCCGCTCCGGCTTCCCCGATTTCGCCACCATCGTGATTGATTTCACGCCGGGGCCGAGCGTGGTGGAGTTGAAGAGCCTCAAGCTCTACATCAATGGCTACCGCGACCGCGCCATCAGCCACGAGGGCGCCACTAACCAGATCCTCGACGATCTGATCGCGGCGCTGCGACCGCGCTGGATGCGCGTGGTGGCGGAGTTCAACGTGCGCGGCAACATCAAGACGGTGGTCTATGCCGAGCAGGCCGAGCCGGACTATAGCGGCCCGCGCCCGGCCTATCAGCCGCCCAGCTATCGCGGCATCTGAGCGCGCGAACGCCCCCACCCCCGGCCCCTCCCCTGCTGTGCGGGGGAGGGGAGCCAGACGGGCGCCGACGTGGTATCGCAACGCCACGGCGCGGCGGTATACTGTGGTGTCCAGCCATATGCCATGCCCACCGATATGTCCACGAGAGGGAGTCCAGACGTGACCAGTGATACCCCACCATCCGCCGCGCAACTCTCCGCCAGCCAGCTCGCCGCGCAAGCTGATGCGCTCGACATTGACCAGCGCGCGCTGGATGAGGTGGCGCTGAGCCGCCAGGAGTATGGGTGGATCGTCGAGCTGATGGGGCGCGCGCCCAACCGCCTGGAGTTGGGCCTGTTTGGCGCGATGTGGAGTGAGCACTGCGGCTACAAAAATAGTCGCCCGCTGCTGCGCCGCTTCCCCTCCACGGGCGAGCGCGTACTGCTGAAGGTCGGCGAAGAGAACGCCGGCGCGGTGGACATCGGCGACGGGCAGGCGGTCGTCTTCAAGATCGAGAGCCACAACCACCCCAGCGCCATCGAGCCATACCAGGGCGCGGCGACAGGCGTCGGCGGCATCGTGCGCGACATCTTCACGATGGGCGCGCGCCCGATTGCCCTGCTCGATTCGCTGCGCTTCGGCCCGCTCGACAATCCGCGCAATCGCTACCTCTTCCACGGCATCGTCGGCGGCATCGGCGGCTACGGCAACTGCCTCGGCATCCCGACGGTCGGCGGCGAGATCTACTTCGACGAGAGCTACAGCGGCAACCCGCTAGTCAACGCGATGTGCGTCGGGCTGATCGAGGCGGATAAGCTGATCCCGGCCAAAGCGTCGGGCGTGGGCAATCCGGTGCTGGTGGTAGGCGCGGCCACCGGGCGCGACGGCATCCACGGGGCCACATTCGCCTCGGTCGAGCTGGATGAATCGTCCGAGGAGCGGCGCCCCGCCGTGCAGGTGGGCGATCCCTTCACCGAGAAGCTGCTGATGGAGGCCTGCCTGGAGCTGCGCGACAAGGGTTGGATCGTCGGCATGCAGGACCTCGGCGCGGCGGGCATGACCAGCTCGACCGTCGAAAGCGCGCACAAGGGCCACGCCGGGATTGATCTGGATGTGCTGGCCGCGCCGCGCCGCGAGGCGGGCATGTCACCCTACGACCTCATGCTCTCCGAATCGCAGGAGCGCATGCTGGTGATCGCCCAGCAAGGCCATGAGGACGATGTCGCCGCGCTCTTCGCCAGGTGGGGCCTGCGCTCGGCGGTGGTGGGGCATGTCATCGCCGAGCAGGTCATCCGCGTGCGCGAGGGCGCGCAGGTGGTGGCCGAGATCCCGACCGAGTATCTGACCGATCGCACGCCGAGCTACATCCGCGAGGGCATGCGGCCCGCCGAGCTGCGCGAGCTGTGGCGGTTCGACTACACCACGCTGCGCGCCGCGCTGCCCACGCCCGCCGATGCGCTGCTGCGGCT
>JAICVT010000317.1 GCA_025935235.1 Ktedonobacterales bacterium
ACGCTGGTGACGGGCGCGGTCAAGTCGAGCATCGGCTTCGCGCTGCTGCTGGCGGATGGCATCGGCGACACGATTCGCGTCTCGCTGACCGCAGAGCCAGAGGAAGAGATCCCGGTGGCGTATGAGATTCTGCGCTCGCTGGATCTGCGGCAGCGCGGCGTCACCTTCGTCTCCTGCCCATCGTGTGGGCGCGTCGAGATTGACGTGATGACGATCGCCAACGAGGTAGAGAAGCGGCTCGCCAAGGTGCAGACGCCGATCCAGGTGGCTGTGATGGGCTGCGTCGTGAATGGCCCAGGCGAGTCGCAGGACGCCGACATCGGCCTCTCCGGCGGTCGCGGCAAGGGCGTGATCTACAAGAAGGGCCAGTACTACAAGACCGTGCCTGAGGACCAGTTCCTCGATGCGGTGCTGAAGGAAGTGGCCGCCATCCTGCCGGAGCATGAGGCGCGGCTGGTCTACTCTGCCGGCGACGACCACGGCCCGGTCAGCGCGGGCCGCACCCGCAAGGCGGGCATCCCGGCCAGGACCGCCGAAGCGATGGCCGCCGCCAGCGCCTCGCCCAAGACCCACACCACCCAAGGCATCCCGCTGAAGGTGATCGAGCCAGAGCCAGAGAGCGACGGCAAGTAGCGCTGCGTGAACCCTCACCCTAACCCTCTCCCAGAGGGAGAGGGAGCAGGAGCATTTGCGACACGCAGTCTCATCCACCACACATCCCCCCTTTCCGCTAGCCGGGAAGGGGGTTTTCGCGCGATACTCTAGCTGACGCGCAACGCCGCTGGCGCATCCGGCGGGGGCGAGAGAAGGAGAACGGCGATGTTCTTTCGGCTCGACGACGAGCAACGCGAGATTCAAGAGCTGGCGCGCAAGTTCGCGCAGAACGAGATCGCGCCGCATGCCGACGCCTGGGATGAGGAGCACCACTTCCCGCGCGAGCTGGCAAAGCCGATGGCCGAGCTGGGGCTGACGGCCATGCTCGCGCCAGAGCAATATGGCGGCATGGCGCTGTCGCGGCTGACGGGCGCGCTGATCTACGAGCAGGTGGCGCAGGCCGACATGGCGACCGCCGTGTGGCTCTCAGTCCATAACATGGTCTCCGGGCTGATCGCCAAGTTTGGCGACGACGAGCAGCGCCAGCGCTGGCTGCCGCGGCTGGTCAGCGGCGAGGCGCTGGGCGCATTCTCGCTGAGCGAGGCGCACGCTGGCTCCGACGCGACCGCTATCCGCGCGACCGCGCGCCGCGATGGCGACGACTACGTGCTGAACGGCTCGAAGTTCTGGGTGACGAACGCGGGCGTGGCCGACATCTACGCGGTCATGCTACGCACTGGCGATGAGCCGGGCGGGCGCGGCATCTCGACCTTCATCGTCGAACGCGACACAGCGGGATTTTCGATCGGCAAGCTGGAGCGTAAGATGGGGCTGCGCTCCAGCCCGACGGGCGAGTTGCTCTTCGAGAACTGCCGCATCCCCGCCGCGAATCGCTTGAGCGCGGAGGGCGACGGCATCAAGATCGCGCTCTCGTCGCTGGATGGCGGGCGCGTCAACATCGGCGCGATCGCGGTCGGCGTGGCGCAGGCGGCGCTCGACGTGGCCACACGCTACGCGGGCGAGCGCCAGGCGTTCGGTAAACCGCTGGGCGCGTTCGAGGGTATCCAGTTTATGCTGGCCGATATGGCGATGAAGACCCAGGCGTCGCGGCTACTGGTCTATGAGGCCGCCTGGAAGATGGACAACGGCGAGCCTTCGGTGACGGCGGCCTCGATGGCCAAGTGCTTCGCCACTGACTCGGCGATGGCCGTCACCACCGACGCCGTGCAGACGCTGGGCGGCGCGGGCTACGTGCGCGACTGGCCGGTGGAGCGCTACATGCGCGACGCCAAGGTCGGGCAGATATTCGAGGGCGCCAATCAGATTCAGCGCATCGTCATCGCGCGCGGCCTGCTGGGCGACATCGCTTCGGCATAGCGAGCTGGCGTCTGGTGGGTCAAATTGGGTGTGGGATGAACGGTTGACAGGAGTATACTGGGTGCGGGAGAGCTGTGGGCGCTCTCCCGCCCGCGGATACTTGCGGAGGGACGACACGCCATGACGGTCACTCAGGATGGGGTTGGCTCGGCGACCAATCTGCCAGAACCAAACGGTCCACACTCAGAGACGGAGCGGCTGCGACGCCGCAACCGCCAGCTCGAAGAGCAGATTCAGGCGCTGACTCTCGTTCTGCAGGGCGTCGCGAATACCCTCAGCGCGGAGATTGACCTGCGCCCGCTGCTGCGGCGCATCGTGCTGGTCGGTATGCGGCTGACCGGAGCGAGTGTCGGCGCGGCCTACGTGCTGGATACCGCCAACGACACGCTGGTGGCCCAGGCGCTCGAAAACGCCGAGACCGCCGCCGGCAGCAACATCTTCAGCCCGCTGGCCAGCTTCGATCCCGCGCAGTCGTGGCTCTATGGCCCGGAGGATGAGAATACCAACGACCTGCGCCCGCGGGTGGCCGCGCATGAGGGTGTGGTGGGGCATGTGGCGCAGTCGGGCGAGCTGACGCTGATCGTCAACCCGGAGGATGATCCACGCTTCTCGCCGGAGCAGATCGCCAGCGATGTCGGCGTGCTGGGCATGCAAGTTGGCTCGATGATGACGACGCCGATGATCTTCAAGGGCGCCATCACGGGCGCGCTGCAGCTCGCCAAGGCGCCCGGCGCAGGCGTCTTCGATGCCTGGAGCCTCGATCTGATGCGCACGCTGGCGGCGCAGGGCGCCGTCGCGGTGGCCAACGCGCAGATGTACCGGCGCGTGCGTAATGAGCGCGACCGCATCATGCAGACGCAGGAAGATGAGCGCAAGCGGCTGGGTCGCGAGTTACACGACGGCCCTGCGCAGAAGCTGGCGCAGATCGTGATGTCGCTGGAGTTCGCCGGTCAGCTGATCGGCGCGAGCGAGCCAGATCGCGCCATCGAGGAGATTGGCCAGGCGCGCGATACCGCGACCGACGCGACGCACGAGATCCGCAACCTGCTCTTCGACCTGCGTCCGCTCGTGCTGGACGCCGAGAATGGCGGGCTGATCGCGGCGCTGCGCCACTTCACCGAGCGCTTCCGCAAGGGGCCTGGGCCGACGATCAAGCTCGCGGCGGACTATCCCGAGCGGCTCTCGCACAACGTCGAGCTGACGACGTTCGCCATCGTCCAGGAGGCGGTCAACAACGCGCTCAAGCATGCCGAGGCGCAGCACGTCTGGATTGACGTGCGCGAGACGGACGACAACCTGGTTGCTACCGTGCGTGACGACGGCAAGGGGTTTGATCCCGATCAGGTGCGCGAGGAGTATGAGACACGCGGTAGTTGGGGCATGCTCAGCATGTCGGAGCGCGCCACGCTGATCGAGGCGACCATCTCGATCGCTTCCAGGCCCGGCAAAGGCGCCATCGTCACACTAACTGCGCCGCGCATCCCGCGCGAGCAGCGCGAGCAGTAGGAGGGCGTCGCGGCCCATACCATCGGCAAACGGCTTGACACCTGACGCGCGCAGCGTTAAAATCAGATGGCTGTGTTTGAAACTAGATAACACCTGCGCGCTCTCCTCGCAGCGCGGAACTCCAGCAGGATTCCGGCGCCACTCCACCCTCAGCGCGCGCTTTATGGCGCGGCTCCAGGCGGCGGTAGCGAGTGTGGGCGCCGCATACGTCATGGGCGCCGCATCGTCGGCGCCGACCGCAGGAGACGCATCATCATGTACGCAGTGATCGAGACGGGGGGCAAGCAGTATCGCGTTAGCCCTGGCCAGACCGTCGAGGTGGAGCTGCTACCCGCCGAGCCGGGGGCCACGGTCACGCTCAATCGGGTGCTGCTCGTCTCCGCCGAGGGTGACACCACGGTAGGCCAGCCAGTCGTTCCGGGCGGCGCGGTCGTCGCGACCGTCATCGGCGAGGGGCGTGGCAAGAAGGTCATCGTCTTCAAGTACAAGTCCAAGAAGCGCTATCGCCGCACCACCGGCCACCGCCAGGATTACACCTACCTGACCGTGACCGACATTCAGGCCAAGGGCGAGAGCCTGGTGCAGGACGACGAGCGCAAGCGTTTCGAGCGTCAGGCGCAGCGCGCCGTCAATCGCTACGAGCGCAAGCTGCTGGCGGCCTTCGACGCGCTAATCAGCTCGATCATCGCCGAGACAGGTGTCACCGCCGACGATATTGATGTGGTCGACGTGGAGGACGAGGAGCCAGCCGCCGAAGCGGCCGCTGAGACGCCCGCCCCCAAGGCGACCCGCGCCGCCAAGCCGAGCGCCGTGACGACCACCGAGTCTTCCGAAGCGAAGGCGGAGAAGCCGGCGGCGTCGGATACAGCCGAGAAGCCTGAAAAGAACGAGAGCAAGTAGCGTCGCGGCGACCAGCGCGACCGATTCGGCGCGACACTGGCGATGTCAGGCGCGCGCCCAGAGGGAAGGACGAACCGCGAAATGGCTCATAAGAAGGGCGTTGGCAGCTCGCGCAATGGGCGCGACTCCAAGCCAAAGATGCTCGGCGTCAAGCGATTCGATGGCCAGCTCGTGCGCGCCGGCTCGATCATCGTGCGCCAGCGAGGGACGCAGTTCAATCCGGGCCTGAATGTGGGCTGCGGGCGTGACTACACCCTCTTCGCGCTGATTGACGGCACGGTCAAGTTCGAGTGGGATACTCGCACCAAGAAGCGCGTCTCCGTGCGCCCGCTGCCCGCAAAGGCCGAGGCCCCCACCGCGACGCCCGCGACGCCCGCGACGCCCGCAACCGCCGCCACAGCCTGAGCGTGTCTTGACGCTGGCCACCAACGTGTGCGTGGCTCAGCGGGTCTATGAGCGAGATGGCGACGAGAGAGACAGGGGCAGAAAGCGCCTGCTTTCTGCCCCTGTTTACTGTCTGCGCGACATTCGCGAGCGACGCCAACCCGCGCCGCTCGCGCGTCGTAGAGGATGATGAGTCGTTCGCTGGCGTCGCGAGGCGCCTGGCAAGGCGACCGACGATAGGCGGAAGTCGCGCGCATTGCGAGCGCGCGACGGGGCGTGGTATAGTGCCGTGCGACTGAGCCGTCAGTCCCCTGCTGTTGGTCGCCTGCCACGCGCCGACCAGCGCCAGGGACCGAAGTGTGTTAGGGCAGGAGAGGAAGGCCAGCATGCCGCTGCGCCTCACAGCAGCCGGTAAGACCGAT
>JAICVT010000210.1 GCA_025935235.1 Ktedonobacterales bacterium
ACGACGCCGATCAGCGGCGCGACGACCACCGTCAGGATGGCGGCGCGGTAGGCGAGCGAAGGACGCGAAGGACTCGCGGGACTCACAGGTTGCGCGGATTGCATGGTAACTCCGGTGTTGAGGGTCCATCTCGCGTGTGGACCGCAGGATGAGAGCGTCGCGCCGCGCCCAAAGTTTCATGTGAATACATCTGAATACATCGCGATGTGGGCCGGATCGCGTATGAGGCGAGGTGATGGCGCCAGACGATGGGGATAGGTTGAGAGTGCGGAGGCGCCGCGTGCGCAAGCGCTGTTGGCTGTATTGGGTATTGGCGCGATGGGATACACTGTCTGTGACCCCACCACGATCAATCCCCATCACCGATGCTGATGGCTCTAGCATCGGCGCAGGTGACGACAAGGCGCCGAGAGGGAAATCAGCATGTCCGATCTGCCCACTGGAACGGTCACTTTCCTCTTTAGCGATGTCGAAGGCTCTACCCGCCTGCTCCAGCGCCTGGGTCCGCGCTACGCGGAGGCGCTCGGCGCACATCAGGCGCTGCTGCGCGCGGCCTTCGCAGCTCATCAGGGTCGCGAGGTTGATACGCAGGGCGATAGCTTCTTCATTGCGTTTCCGCGCGCAGGTGACGCCCTGGCCGCCGCCGTTGAGTCGCAGCGAGCGCTCGCGATGTATCCCTGGGGCGAGGGCGCCAGCCTGCGGGTGCGAATGGGGCTACACACGGGGGCGCCCCAACTCGTAGGTGAACACTTTATCGGGCTGGACGTGCACCGGGCCGCACGCATCGCCGCCGCTGGCCACGGCGGTCAGATCCTGCTCTCGGAGGCCACCCGCACGCTCAGCGAGGGCGAACTGCCAGCGGGCGCCAGTCTGCGCGACCTGGGCGAGCATCTGCTCAAAGACCTCCAGCAGCCAGAACATCTCTATCAATTGGTCCTGCCTGATCTGCCAGCGGACTTTCCTCCCCTCAAGACACTCGACCGGGCGCGTCATAACCTGCCGATTCAACCGACACCGCTGATTGGCCGTGAGGAGGCCATTGGCGCGCTCACTGAGCTGTTGGCGCGTGACGACGTGCGGCTCGTGACACTGACCGGGCCTGGGGGCATCGGTAAGACGCGCCTGGCATTGCAGGTGGCGGCGAATCTGGTGGGCCAATTTGCCGATGGCGCCTATCTGGTGGCGCTGGGAACCATCACCGATCCCGAGCAGGTGGCCAGAGCCATCGCCCAAACGCTGGGCCTGCGCGAAGCGGGGAGCACGTCGGCAGAGGAGAGCCTGAATGGCTACCTGGCCGACAAGCGCGTGTTGCTCCTGCTCGATAACTTTGAGCAGGTGGTCGGCGCGGCGCCCCTGCTGGCGCGGTTGCTGGCGTCGTACGCGGGCCTGAAGCTGCTGGTGACGAGCCGCATCTCTCTGCGTCTGCGTGGCGAGCAGACATACGTCGTGTCGGCGCTGGGTTTGCCGACGCACCGCACGAGGGGAAGCGCGGCGGGTCTGCATGCTCCTCCGCCAGACCTGGAGACGATTTCGCAGTATTCGGCGGTGGCGCTCTTCATTGAACGGGCGCGGGCAGGCGCCCGCGACTTCCAGGTGACGATGGCAAACGCGCCGGCCATCGCCGAGATTTGCGCCCAACTCGATGGATTGCCGCTGGCCATCGAGTTGGCCGCCGCCCGCATCAAGCTGGTACCACCTCAGGCGCTGCTGGCGCGGCTCTCCAGTCGGCTCAAGGTTTTGACAGGTGGGCCGCGTGACCTGCCTGAGCGCCAACAGACGCTGCGCAACGCCATCGCCTGGAGTTTCGACCTCCTCGCGCCCGATGAACAGGTACTCTTCCGGCGGCTGGCGATCTTCGAGGGCGGCTGCGCGCTGGAGGTAGCCGAAGCCATCTGCGTGGCCCCTGCGGGCGCCCCGGCGCTCGGCGTTGATCTCTTCGATGGGCTAGGCTCACTGGTGGACAAGAGCCTGGTGCGTCAGGAGGGAGGCGACGAGACGGGTGAGCCACGCTTCCGTATGCTAGAAACCATTCGCGAGTACGGTCTGGAGCAACTGGCGGCGAGCGGCGAGGCGCTGGCGCTGCAGCGGGCGCACCTGAACTGGAGCCTCGGGCTGGCAGAGCAGGCCGCGTTGGAGGTACGCGGGCCACAGGAGCGCGTGGAACTGGATCGGCTGGAGCGTGAGCATGACAACCTGCGCGCGGCGCTTCGCTGGGCGCGTGAGCAAGGCGACGCGACGCTGGGGCTGCGCCTGGCCGGCGCGCTGGGCTATTTCTGGTTTGCGCGCGGGTATCTGAGCGAGGGACGCGAGTGGCTGGAAGGGTTGCTTCAGTTGGCGGACAGTGTTGATGTTCCCGCCGCGACGCGTGCAAAGGCGTTGTATGCGGCTGGGGATCTGACTCTGTGGCAGGGCGACTACGATCAGGCGACGACGCGACTCGAACAGTGCCTGGCGGTCGCCCAGACAGCGGGAGCGCCTGACATAGCCGCCAGCGCGCTGAATCGCTTAGGCATCGTGGCGCACCAGCGCGGTGATCTTGCCGCCGCTGAGGCGCGCTGGGAGGAGAGCGCGGCGCTGGCTCGCGAGTTGGGTGATCTGCGCCTGCTCACTCCTCCCCTGAACAACCTGGGGGAGGCGGCGCATTATCGCGGCGATCTCGTCCAGGCGAAGGCGCTCTACGAAGAGGCGCTCGCGGCAGGTCGCCAGATAGGGGATACCGCGTTCCTCGGCGTCGCCATCGCCAACCTGGGTAATGTGGCGCGCCTGCAAGGCGATTTCGTGCGCGCCGGGGCTCTCGTGCGCGAAGCACTTCGGCTCGAGTCGGCTCGCGGTGATCCGCGCGTGATCGCAGAGCAACTGGAGTGTGTTGCGCGAGTGGATGGGGCCGCTGGCTCCGCGGTGCGAGCGGCGCGTCTGTTGGGCGCTGCGGCGGCTGCGCGCGACGCGCTGGGCGCCCCATCGCTCGATCGTGAACTCCAGGAGACGGAGGTGGCCGTAGCGCCTGCGCGGGCGGCGTTGGGCGAGGAAACCTGGGCGGCGGCGTTCGCAGCGGGGCGGGCGCTCTCGCTGGAGCAAGCCGTCCACGAGGCGCTGGGCGACGAGTCGAGCGCTGAGCCGAGCGCTGAGCCGAGCAATGGAATGGACACATAGGCGTACATGGGCTCACGCAGGCGCCAGGCGCCTCTCCCCTGCCGCTCTCCCAGAGGGCGAGGGAAGGTTGCTTCTCGCACAGTTCCCCCTGATTGACCTGATTGGCATGCGCCGTGAGGGAGCGCGGAGGGCAGGCATGCTACAATGCCTGTAGCGGTCATATCCTCACCAGCACAGCGGGAGCAGCCAGATGAGCAGCGGTCAGCCACAGCGTCAGTTCGCGCCAGCCTCAGATGCGCCAGTCGGCGTCTTCGATTCGGGCGTCGGCGGGCTGACGGTGCTGCGCGATCTGCTGCGCGAGCTGCCCGACGAGCGCTACATCTTCTTCGGCGACACAGGCAACTGCCCCTATGGCGTGCGCTCGCAGGCCGAGATCACCCAGCTCTCGCTCAATGGCGCGGCGTTCCTGCTGGAGCAGGGCGTCAAGCTGATCGTGGTGGCGTGCAATACGGCGTCGAGCGCGGCGATCAGCACGCTGCGCGCGACCTATCCGCAGGTCAAGTTCATCGCCGTCGTGCCGCCAGTCAAGCCCGCCGCCGAGCTGACGCGCGTGGGGCGGGTGATCGTGGCCGCCACCAACTCCGCCGCCCGCAGCGACTATCTGCGCGGCCTGATCGTGCGCTTCGCTCAGGGCGTGGAGGTCTATCCGGTGGGCTGCCAGTCGCTGGTAGCGTTGGCCGAGGCGGGCCAGCTCGATGGCCCAGAGGTCGAGCGCGAGATCCGCCAGAGCATCGAGCCGCTGCTGGCGAAGGGCATTGATGTACTGGCGCTGGGCTGCACCCACTTCCCGGCGATGCGCCCCGTCTTCGAGCGCGTGGTGGGCCCACACGTGCAGGTGATCGACTCTGGCGCGGCGGTGGCCCGCCAGACACGCCGCGTGCTGACCGAGCAGCGGCTGCTGGCGCGGCCCGGCGCTGGCCCTGCCGATGCGCCGCGCCTGCCGCGCCCCGATGACGAGTTCTGGCGCAGCGGCGTGAACAGCTCGTTCGAGTTGGTCGCCTCGCGGCTGTTGGGCGCGCCAGTCGAGGGACGCTACGCCACCGATATGCTCTGGCCACCCGCCAGCGCAGTGTGAGAGGCGCTGCCTCGGCGCGTATGCCAGGGCGATGAGAGCGATTGCAGTAGACAGAAAGTTCCCTCCGCGCGGGCCCGAAAAGGAATAGTAGGGTAGCGGAGGGGCCGCCCCAGCCCAGGACCAGCCACGGATGGAGCCGTTGCGAGCGCTGGTATGGATGCTGCGTACCGATTGGGGTGAACCACCTGCCGGAAAAGCAGACTGAGAGGCAGAGCAGCATGGCAGAACGCAAAACGCGACGCGCCCCACGAGCGGAGCGACCGGAGGCGCGCGACAATATGGAGACACGAGCGGAGAGCGGCGCGACGAATGAGCCGCAGGAGACGATCATCTTCGAGCCGACCGGGCAGCCGGTGCGGCGCGTCCAGCGCGATGGCGAGTGGTACTACGCCGTCGAGGACCTGCTGGAGTCCGCGCCTGGCCAGACGGATGCGCGCGGTGAGGGCTGGGCCGACGTGCGGGCGCGGCTGCGCGCCGACGGCATGCGCCAGGTAGACGCGCGCATCGTCGAGGTGGAGCTGCTGGGCGAGGATGGCGCGGCGCGCCCGACACGGGTGGCCAGCGCCGCGACGCTGCTGCGCCTGCTCGAAGCGACCAGCGGGCCAGCGGCGGAGGCGGCCAAGGAGTGGCTGGCCCGCGCGGGCGCTGAGCGGCTGCGTGAGGAGGAGGACCCCGCGATCGCCATCGAGCGGGCGCGCAAGCTCTACGCGCGTCAGGGCTATCCGCGCGACTGGACGCAGCGGCGCCTGCACGGCATCACACTGCGGCAGCGGCTGGCGCAGGAGTGGGCGGCGCGCGGCGCGCGTGAAGGCGCCGACTATGCGGCGCTGACCGATGCGCTGAGCCAGGGAACCTTTGGCATGCCGGTGGAGGCGCACAAGGCGGCCAAGGGGCTGAAGACATCGCAGAGCCTGCGCGACTCCATGACCAACATGGAGCTGCTGCTGATGAATCTGGTGGAGGAGACAGCGCTGACGATGAGCCAGGCGCGCGATAGCCAGGGCGTGGAGGCGCTGCTGCGTGACGCGCAGGAGGCCAGCGCGATCGGCGGGGCCACGCGGCAGGCCATCGAGGCGCGCATCGGGCGCACGCTGGTGACGCCCGCCAACTTCCGCGCGTTGCGCCAGGGGCAGGCGCGCCGCTCGCGCGTCTACCTCGGCCCGCCGCTGCGTGAACCGCCAGCGGAGGCCCAGGCCGCCGAGCCGCCTGCTCAGGCTGAGAGTCAGCCCGCCAGCGAGCCAGCGGAGGAGTCGGAGCAGCGCCCAGCGCCGCCGCTGGCCGAGCAGCCGCCCGCCGACGCGACGATCATGTAACGTGAACCTCATCTCACATATCCCCCTCTTCATTGTGGGAGAGGGGGAATCTGTTTCGTGGGGTGAGGCTCACCTCTACCGTGTGAAGTACGCCAATAGAGCGGGGCGCGTGCGGGCGCGTAGCTCAGCGCTCTGGTCTATCTGCTCCAGTGCGCGGGCGTAGGGGCCCGCGTACTCGCCGTTGAGCTGCGCGTCCCAGAAGGCCACCACATCGGCGCGCATCGTCTCGGGCAGCACGCCAGAGAACTCCACTACTGCCGGCGTGATGAATGGCGCGCGTTGCTGGATGACGCCCCAGTGGTCCTTGATGTAGCTCCACGACGCCGCCTGCGTGCGCGGCTGCATCAGCGTCACCGCCATCAGCCGGATCTGCGTCTGGAAGGGGAACGTCTCCTCGCCCTGCGCCATCAACTCGAAGGTACGATTGGTCAGCTCGGGCGGCTCGAAGAGCGCGAACGTGTTGGCGTAGCGCTCGACCTGATCGGGCGTGAAATCGCCGCCCTTGCGCGCCTGATACAGCGACATGAAGCGATCATAGGTCGCCGCGTCGCCCGCCCGCGCCGCCGCCCCGATGGCCACTGGCGCCAGGTTCGGATCAACTGCCGCCGGGTCGCTCGCCTCGCGCTCCTGCAAGGCCCGCGCGTGGGCGATGGCCTCCGGGTCGCGCGCGTCGTTGGCCAGCGCGCTCAGCGTCGAGGCGCGCAGCCGCGCGGTCTCGACTGGCTCACCGGGGCGCGGCTCGTAGCCCAGCGCGGCCATCTTGCCCGCGAAGAGCTGCTTGACCCACGCGCGATAGCCCGCCAGCGCCTGCTCATCGCCCGCCAGCTCCAGCAGATTCTCGACGCGGGTCAGGTGCTCGTTGACGATCTGGGCGATCAGTGTTTCGTCGTCGCTGCTGGCGAGCGCGGCCACTGTGTCCAGATATGGCGTGATGGACTGGTCGCCGTTCGAGACCAGCGCCCACTGGTCGCGCAGCAGCCCCTTCTGCTCGGCGGCGTTCAGGCTGCTCAGGTTGGCGCGCAGCTTGTCCAGCAGCGTGGCGTCTAGCCGCTGGCGATAGAAGCCGACCTCGTCGGCGTTGCCATACAGCCAGCGCAACTCGCCAGTGACTGGGATCGAGAACGTGGCGCTGCGCTCGGTCAGCAGATAGCGCGCAGTGTGGACGCCCGCGTCATCCACATAGCGCACCTGCATCGGAACCTGCCAGAGCTGGTCGCTGCTGGGCGCGTTGGCGGCGGAGTAGAAGCGGCGCTGGCTGATCGCGAGCTGCGTCTGGCCATTCGCGTCGCTGCCCGCCAGCGCGATGTCTATCAGCGGATGCCCGGCTTGCATGATCCAGCTCTCCATCATCGCGCTGACGGGCTGGTTGGAGGCGCGCTCTAGATGGCGCCAGAGGTCGGCGCCCGTGGCGTTGCCCTCGGCGAACTCGGCCATGTAGCCGCGCAGGCCCGCGCGGAATAGCGCATCACCCAGGAAGTCGTGGACCATGCGCAGCACGGCGCCGCCCTTCTGATAGGTGATGACGTCGAAGTTCTCCAGCACCGCCTTGGGCGTATCCACTGGATGATAGATTGGATGCGAGCTGACCAGCGAATCGGCCTCGCGCGCCTGATCGGCTCCCGCCTGCACTTCATCCCACACGCGATACTGCGGGCGCAGGCTGTCAATGGCGTGATACGACATCCAGCTGGCGAAGGCTTCATTGAGCCAGAGGTCATCCCACCAGCGCATCGTGACCAGATCGCCGAACCACATGTGCGCGAACTCGTGCGCCGTCACCTCAGAGACGGTCAGCTCCTGGCGGCGCGAGGCGGCCCGCTCATCCAGCAGCAGCACGACCTCCTGCGAGATGATCAGCCCGGCGTTCTCCATCGCGCCCGCGCCGAAGTTTGGCACGCCGAGGTTGTCAAGCTTGTCGAAGTGGTAGGGCGCGGCGAAGTAGTCTTCGTAGAAGGGCAGCAGTTGCGCCGTGATGTCGAGCGCGAACTTGCCGAGCGCCTCTTTGCCCTTGAGCGCCCAGACGCCCAGCGGCACGCCGTTGACGGTGCGCTCCTCGGCGCTAGCGAACTCGCCGATGCCCAGAGCGATCAGGTAGCTGGCCATCGGCCTGGTCGGCGCGAACCGCCAGGTGACGCTGGCGCCATCGGCGCTCGGCTCGTTCCCCAGCAGCCGGCCGTTGGTC
>JAICVT010000324.1 GCA_025935235.1 Ktedonobacterales bacterium
CGAGAGCCACAACACAGGGGAGGCGTTGGATGGCCAGAACACCCGCGACCAAGACGGAAACGAAGGCAGGAGCGAGCGTGGTCCGGCGGCGACGCGCCCGGAGCATCCCGTCGTCCTTCACGTTGGCGCTCTGGCGGTTGCGCCCGATGTGGCTGCTGCTGCTGCTCGCCGGGCTGGGCAACATCGCCGCCGTGCTGTTGGTCTGCATCGTGCCACTCTTCACCCAGGTCGCGCTGAGCGCGGGCATTCGCGGCGTGCTGAATGGCCCGCAGGACGCCACGCACATCATCGTCAATGGCTTTGCGACGACGCCTAGCCCGCGCATGGTCGCGGACACACAGCGGCGCCTGAGCCAGATCATCGGCGCCGACATGGGGCCATATGTCGGGAAGAGTGGCCCACAGTTCTCCATCTCGCTGCCCGATCTGGCGGTCGCGCTCGACAACCCCGCGAACGGTAATCCACAAGGACCGCTCCAACTGAACGGCGCCGATATGACTCAGGCCACTCAGCGGTACACCATTGTCGCTGGGCGGCTGCCCGCAGTGTCGAGCGCCGCGCTGGAGATTGCGCTGACCCAGAGCAGCGCCGACGCCCTCGGCGCGCAGGTCGGCTCGACAGTGCGCGCGGAACTCCCGCCGACGGGCCAGCCGGGGTCGCAGTCGCAGCCGATTGAGCTGGATATGCGCGTTGTCGGACTCTATCTCCCGCCAGCATCGGACACGCTCGCGAACCAGGCCAACCGCATCACAGGGGGCTTCGGTCCCGATGGCCCTATTGGCCAGTACACGGCGCTGGCCTCCAACCAGACCATCCTTGCGACGCTGGCCACGCTCGACGCCAAGAACGGCATCACCGCGCAAAGCCAGTTCAACGGCCCGCCGCCGGTCTTGCTCTGGTCCTATCCGCTGGACACCTCGGCGATCAGCGCGAACTCGCTCAACGACGTGATCGACCGGCTCAACGCCGTGCAGCGCGACGTGAGCGGTCAACTCAACAACCAGGAGGGCTTGCAGGGCATCTTCCTCGATTCGGGCGCCTACTCGGCGCTGAGCACGTTTCGCATCGAGATTCTGCTCTTGCAGATCCCGCTGCTGCTACTACTCTTGCAGGTGATCGCGCTGATTCTGCTCTTCGTGCGTATGATGGCCGACATGCTGGTGGATCGCCAGGCCGAGGCCATCGCCACCCTGCGCAGCCGTGGAGCGACCCGCCGCCAGATATTCAACACGTTCACGCTGCACAACATCGGCCTCAGCGTGATCGCGCTGGTGGTCGGGCCGCTGGCCGCCATCCCCATCGTGCGGGCGCTGGCCGAGCGCGCGCTGCCTGCCGCCAGCCAGAACGCGCTGGCCGCCATCGCTGGCAATCCGCTGGCGGTCGCCTGGGGGCTGCGCTGGTATGCGCTGGTCGCGGTGATCGTCTCGGGCGTCGCGATGGTCTTCACGACCAACCGCGCCGCCAGCAACAACATCGTCGCCCTGCGGCGCGAGAACGCCCGCACGACGACCAAGCCGTTCTGGCAGCGCCTGAACCTCGATCTGATCTTTGGCGGCATCGCGGTGCTGGGCTACGCGGCCTACTCGATCGCGGTGCGGTCAGTCAGCCCGACCATCCAGCTCGTCCTCTCGCCGGTCGCGCTGATCGCCTCGCTGCTGATGCTGGTCGCGGCGGCGTTCCTCTTCCTGCGGGTGTTGCCCTTGCTGCTGAGCCTGGGCGCGCGGCTGACCACGCGCGGGCGTGGGGCCACCTCGATGCTGGCGCTGACCCAGATGGCGCGCGCGCCCAAGCAGCCGATCCGCATGACGCTGCTGCTGGCGCTGGCGACCGGCTTCACGCTCTTCACGCTGGTCTATAGCGCCTCGCAGGCCCAGCGGCTGGTAGATGTGGCGTCGTACCAGACCGGCGCGGACTTCACGGGCGCACTCTCGGCGAACCAGGTGGCGCGGCGGAGCGTGGCCGATCTGGAGGCGCGCTACCAGCGGATTCCCGGCGTCACCGCCGCCGCGGTCGGCTACACCGCCAATATCAATCCTGGCCCAGGCGCGAACAGCTTTCCCACACGGCTGATCGTGGTGGACGCCGACAGCTTCGCGCAGTCCGCGCGCTGGAGCGAGGTGGAGAGCGCTCAGCCACTCACCAGCCTGATGACGCAGTTCGACGCGGCGCGCGCCAGCGCTCTCGCCAACGACGTCGTTCCCGTGGTCGTGGATGATACGACCTGGCAGGCGATGCAACTCTCGCCAGGCGCCAAGTTCAGCTTGCAGCCGCCGGGCTACGGACAACTGCGGAGCATGACCTTCGTGGCGATTGGGCATGTGGCGCACCTGCCGACCGTCTATGGCAGCTTTCAGGGCGGCGGCGTGGATGGCTTCGGCGGCATGCTGGCTGACTATGCCAGCTATGCTGCGGCCTATCGCCATGACCTGACGACCCCCGCGCAGGCCGCGACGCTGGCGCCCAACACCATCTGGCTCGCCACACGCGACGACGACGCCTCGCTGACCAGCGTGCGCAAGGCGCTCGGCTCCGGGACGCTGGCGCTCGGCTCGCTGCAAGACACACGCCAGATCATTGACGACTCGCGCGACAATCCGCTGCAGATCGAGTTCGCCAATACGCTGCTGATCGGCGCGGGAACCGCGCTGCTGCTGGCGCTGGTCGGCATCTGGATCGGCTCATGGCTCAACGCGCGCGGGCGGCTGGTCAACTTTGCCGTGCTGCGCGCCCTCGGCTCGACGCCGCGCCAGATGCGCGCCATGCTGATCTGGGAGCAAGCGATCGTCTATCTGGCGGGCGGCGCGCTGGGTGTGCTGCTGGGCTGGATTCTGGCGCTGACGGCGCTGCCGATGCTGATCTTCGTCGAGCTGGCGACCGGCGGCAATTTCCAGCGCACACCGAATGTGCCGCCAGCGCGGGTGATCGTGCCAGGCCAGACGCTGGGCATCGCGCTGATCGCGCTGGTGGTGATCTGCGCGCTGGCGCTGATCCTGACGATGCTGGCGCTAGCGCGGCTCTCGCTCGGCCAGACGCTGCGGCTAAACGAAGACTGACGAAGACTGAGCGCGAGGGGAGGAATCCGCATGCAGAACGCGCTGGTGACGTGCGAGAATCTGGTCAAGATCTACTCGGCGACCGACGTGGAGGTGGTGGCGCTGCAAGGGTTGGACCTGGAGATTGCGCCGGGCGAGATGGTCGCGCTGGTGGGCGCCTCTGGCTCCGGCAAGACGACGCTGCTCAACCTGCTCGGCGCGCTCGACGCGCCCAGCGCGGGACGCTGCGTCGTGGCCGGCAACGACCTGACCCGCATCAACGATGCGCAGCGCACCAACTATCGCTGCTTCACCGCCGGGCATGTCTGGCAGCAGTCGGGGCGCAACCTGCTGCCAGAGCTGACAGTGGCCGAGAACATCACGCTGCCCCAGATGCTCGGCGGCGTGGGCGGGCGGGCGCGCGACCGGCGCACGCGCGAGCTGATGGAGCGCACGGGCATCGGCCTGCTGGGCGCCAAGCGGCCCAACCAGATTTCGGGCGGCGAGCAGCAGCGCGCGGCGATCTGCGTGGCGCTGGCCAACGCGCCCACCCTGCTGCTGGCTGATGAGCCGACCGGCGAGCTGGACTCGACGACCGCCAGCGAGGTGCTGGAGCTGCTGCGCGACCTGAACCGCGAGCTGGGGCTGACCATCCTGATCGTGACGCATGACATCAACGTCGCGTCGAGCGCCGACCGCACCATCGCCATCCGCGACGGCCGCACCAGCACCGAGACGGTGCGCCGCGACGCGCCGCTGGCCGCGCCGATCGGCGGCGCCGGAGCCACAGCCGCCAGCGCGGTGATCGGGCTGCCCAGCGAGACGCACCGCGAGTCCATCCTGATTGATCGCGTGGGCCGCTTGCAGCTCCCGAACGAGGCGCTCGTGCGCGTCCCCTTCAACGGGCGCGCCGATGTGCGCATCTTCGACAGTCATGTGGAGATCTGGCCGGAGGAGGCGAGCGCTACGCCAGGCGCGCCCGACTACCCTCCGCCGCCCGCGCCGAGCTATCCGCCGAGCTATCCGGCGCCCAGCGAGGAAGGGAAGTAGCATGGAGATGCGGAACGCTGAGCCAGCCGCCACGGCCATCGTAGAGGCGCAGGGCGTCACGCGCGAGTTCAAGGTAGGCGGCGGCATCGTGCGGGCGCTGCGCGGCATCGAAGCGCGCATCGAGCCGGGCGAGCTGGTGGCGCTGCGTGGGCGCTCTGGCTCTGGCAAGACGACGCTGCTCAACATCCTGACCGGCATTGACTCGCCGACGCAGGGACAGGTCTACCTGCTGGGACACGACCTGGCGCGACTGAATGAGACGGCGCGCGCCATCCTGCGGCGCGAGCAGGTGGGCATCCTCTTCCAGAATGCGCATCTCTTCCCGCTACTCACTGCGCAGGAGAATACCGAGCTGCCGCTGCGGCTGGCGCGCATCGAGCCGCGACGGCGCGGCGAGCAGGCGCGGGCGGCGCTGGAGATGGTCGGCCTGGGGCCGCGCGCGCAGCATCGCGGGCTAGAGCTATCGGGCGGCGAGCAGCAAAGGGTGGCGCTGGCGCGGGCGCTGGCCCACCAGCCGCGCTTCGTGGTCGCCGATGAGCCGACCGGCAATCTCGATTCAATGACCGGGCGCGCCATCGCCGCGCTCTTGCAGCGCATCGCGCATGAGCAGGGCATCGGCATGCTGGTGGCGACCCATGATCCCGTTGTCGTCACCAGCGCCGACCGGGTGCTGACCATCTCAGACGGGATGCTGGTGTAGCGAGGCGAGAAGCGGCCAGCGGTTGATTGTTTGGCGTGTTGATCGGGACATCGTCTGGCAAGAGGCCACGGGCGGGTCAACCCGCAGGCTAGTAGTCAGTCCAGATTGGTTTATGAATCATGGACGAGCGGGACAGGGTAGCGTTTCTGCAACTTCGTGCGGGCGTCGAGCACCGAGAAGCGCCAGTCGATGGTGGCGTGGGCGGCGTTGCGCTCGGCCACCAAGGCGTTGACGCGCTGGGTCAACACGTCAGGCGATGCGACGGGACGGCTCAGGCAG
>JAICVT010000221.1 GCA_025935235.1 Ktedonobacterales bacterium
CCACGCAGCGCACCTCATCGGCCACCCGCATGACATAGGCGCCCGTCGCCACCACCAGCCCCGCCACGCGCTTCTCGATCAGCTGGCGCACCAGCCGCACCTGGCCCTCCACGTCGTCGCGCAGGCCATAGAAGGTCGTCAGCAGCAGCTCGCCAGCGCGCACCCACTCATCCGCCTGGGGGATATCGACCACAGCGGCCCACAGGATCTCGCGGTCCAGCCCATCGGCGCCCGCGACCAGCGCGCCCTCGGTCATTGGTGGCAGCTCGCAGAGTTGGCGCATCGTCAGCATGGGGAATCCTCATGGTATCGGAGGCGTGTCGTGGCGCGGCCCTCACCCCTGCCCCTCTCCCAGAGGGCGAGGGGAGGTTTCCTAGCCGTGTGGTTAGTTGCGCTGGCCTAAGCGCTGCCATGTCCCCCGCTAGTGGGAAACGTTCCGCTCCCTCTCCCTCTGGGAGAGGGCTGGGGTGAGGGCGTGCCGTCACACTATCATGCCGCATGGGGTTGCGCAAGCGTTTGGCGGTCGCGCGTTGGCCATTGTGGACAATGCCACGTCCGAAGCGCAAGTGATACGATGCGCTATGAGAGCGAATGGAGGCGCGGGAGACGGGTTCCCGCGCCGCGCTTGGCCCATCTTGCAGCCGCGCTGGCCGACCCGCGAGACTGCGTCGCCCATGACGGGCGAGGAGCTATGACACACCATGAGTATCCAATCCATCAATCCGGCGACTGGCGAGGTCATCGAGACCTTCGAGCCATTCAACCAGCAGCAGATCAATGCGGCGCTCGACCAGGCCCAGCAGGCCTTTCGCCAGTGGCGCGCGACCTCCTTTGACGAGCGCGCCCGGCTGACGCGCGAGATCGCCAGGACTCTGCGCGCGCAGAAGGAGCGGCTGGCGCGCGTGATGACGCTGGAGATGGGCAAGCCGGTCGTCGAGGCCGAGGCCGAGGTGGAGAAGTGCGCCTGGAACTGCGATTTCTACGCTGAGGAGGCGCAGCGCTACCTGGCCAATGAGCCAGCGCCCTCTACCGCGCAGGAGAGCTACGTCGCCTTCCGCCCGCTGGGCGTGGTGCTGGCGGTCATGCCGTGGAATTATCCACTGTGGCAGGTCTTCCGCTTCGCCGCGCCCGCGCTGATGGCGGGCAACGTGGCCGTGCTGAAGCACGCCTCGAACGTTACCCGTTGCGCGCTGGAGATCGAGCGCGTGATCGGCGAGGCGGCCCAGGCGGTCGGCGCGCCCGCGCATCTCTTCCAGACGCTGATCGTGCCGGGCGCGGAGGTGGATCAGCTCATCAAGGATCGGCGCATCGCGGCGGTGACGCTGACGGGCAGCGACCCGGCGGGGGTCGCGGTGGCGACGGCGGCAGGCTCGACACTGAAGAAGACCGTGCTGGAGCTGGGCGGCTCTGATGCCTTCATCGTGCTGGATGACGCCGACATCGAGGCGGCGGCGCAGATGGCGACCAAAGCGCGCTTCCAGAATACCGGACAGAGTTGCATCGCGGCCAAGCGCTTCATCGTCGTGGACTCGGTGGCGGATGCGTTCGAGCGCGCCTTCGTCAAGGCCACCGAGGCGCTCAAGGTGGGCGATCCGCTGGACCGCGAGACGCAGGTGGGCGCGATGGCGCGCCGCGACCTGCGCGATGACCTCGACCGCCAGGTGCGCGCCTCGGTCAAGCAGGGCGCGAAGACGCTGACCGGTGGCGAGCCGCTTGGCGGGCCGGGCGCCTTCTACGCGCCGACCATCCTCACCAACGTGACGCCGGAGATGCCTGTCTTCAACGAGGAGACATTCGGCCCGGTGGCGGCGGTGATCCGCGCGCGGGACGAGGCCGACGCCATCCGCCTGGCCAACCAGTCCGAGTTTGGCCTGGGCGGCGCCGTCTGGACACGCGATGTCGCACGTGGCGAGCGCGTCGCTGGCGAGATCGAGAGCGGCGCCGTCTTCATCAACGGCATGACGGCCTCCGATCCGCGTCTGCCCTTCGGCGGTGTCAAGCGCAGCGGCTACGGGCGCGAGCTCTCGTCGTATGGCATCCGCGAGTTCGTCAACATCCAGACCGTGTGGATCGGTCCGGCCAAAGCCGCCGCGCCCGTCCAGGCCGCCGCGGAGTAGCGAACCTCTCCCCTTAACCCCCTCCCCTTCAGGGAGGGGGAACTGATTTCAGCGGATGCCTGCGCCACGCCGCCCGTGGCTCCCCTCTCCCGCGCAGCAGGGGAGGGGCAACTCACCGCCAGGCCCGCCCGTAGTATTGCAAGTCCGTAGAGATATACGTATACTGCTGCATACGCGCTGACCACTCGGCGCGATATGCAATCGAAGGGCGGCGCGACCCACGGGGCGACGCGCATGGAGGTCGGCATGCAGAACGGCGCGGAATCGCCGCTGGTCGCGGCGCAACGCAGCGCAATTCTTCAGCTCCGGGCGCGCTATGAGCGCGGCGAGCTGCCATTCGACGCCTTCCGTACGGCGCTGGATGCCATCACCGAGGCGCAGAGTTCCGAAGACTGCGCCAACATCCTGCGCGACCTGCCCCACTCGCCGCTGGCCACGCTGGCCGCGCTGGAGCCGATCCCCCAGGCCTCGCTGACCCCCAGCGTGCGCGCGCCGATGGCGCCGGCGGCCCCGCGCAAGCGCATCTCCGCATTTATGAGCGAGACGAAGAAGACACGCAGCGCCTGGACGTTGGCCCCCAACACCCATGTGCGCGCCCTGATGGGCAGCATCCGCCTCGATATGCGCCGCGCGCAGCTTCCGCCAGAAGCGTATCTGCGGGTCAAGGCTACGATGGGCGAGGTCATCATCCTGGTGCCTGACGATGTCGCCGTCTCAGTGCGCTCGACCGCCATCATGGGCGAGGTGAACGCGATGGGCGAGAGCGTCGCGGGCATGATCGCCTCGGGCGAAGAGGAGCACATTCCCACGCACACCGAGCCGCGCGCGCGACTGACGATTGATGTCAGCACGCTGATGGGCTCGGTCAACGTCAGGCTGGTCAACACGACCACCGCCGCCATCTCCGATCTGGCGCGCGATGCCCTGCGCGCCGCGCTGGAGGGCGTGCGGCGCGGCTTCGAGAATGGGTCGTATGGCGCGCCGCTGCCCGCGCCCAACGCCCGCCCCGGCCTGCCTGGCTACGGCTCCGACTAGCGTTGCACAGCGCGCAGCCACAGCGAGAGAGGAGTCAGCCGATGACCTCGAGCGACGCCGCGCCCAAGCCAAAGGCGACGCCAAAGGCGACATCGAAGGCCCGGTCGAAGGCCAAATCCATCTATCAGCTCAAGATCACGTTGCGCGGGAGCAAGCCACCCATCTGGCGCCGCGTGCAGGTTCCTGGCTCCATGACGCTCGATGCGCTCCACGTTGTCATCCAGATCGCGATGGGGTGGGAAGACGAGCATCTGCACGAGTTCGATGTGAACGGCGTACCCTATGCGCCGCCAAACCCTGACTACACCGACCCTTTCTCCGCGAGCCTGGATGAGGCGCGCGCCCGCCTGCACAAGATCGCGCCAGAGGAAGGCGCCAAGTTCACTTACGAGTATGACTTCGGCGACAGTTGGAGCCACGCCATCCTGGTCGAGAAGATCCTCGACCCCGAACCCGACACGCGCTATCCGCGCTGTGTGGCTGGCCGCCTGGCGTGCCCACCTGAAGACTGCGGCGGCATCTGGGGCTACTATAGCCTGCTCGACACGCTCGCCGATCCCAAGGCGCCCGACCATGCCGAGATGGTGGAATGGATTGGCGACCCATTCGACCCTACGGCCTTCTCGCTGGATGAGGTCAACGCCGAGTTTGAGATGCTGGGCGACATCGCCGCCGCTGCCAGGGAGCGGCGCCTGGATAGCCTGCTAGGGTCGGGCGGCGTCTCGATGCCTCCAATGGACGCGCTCAACGCGCTGAGCGGTGGGATGTGGTTCACAGGGGCGGCGCCTGCGGCGCCTGGCGCGGCGAACAAACCGCGCGAGATTTCGCTGGACCACCTCGGCTATGCCTTCACAGCCGCGCCGCTGCTGATCGGTGGCGCGGCGATGGCGTGGCACGACCTCTCCGCGCCGGGCAAGGGCGTTCAATTCGTCGTCACCGGCGCCGACTACGAGGGGCTGGCGACGCTGCATCCAAAGCATCTGAAGGAGCAGCGCGGCGACCTCGGCGTGATGGTTGAGCCATTCGAGCTGTGGGCGAGCGTCTGCCGCTTCGACTACGATGCGCTGGCCATCGGCGCGCATGACAGCGGCGCCTATCGCGTCATCTCGCTGGAGAAGCTGCTGCTCCTCACATGCCTGCGCCTCACCGAGGAGCAAAACGCCCTCGTGGATATGCTACTGATCTCCAGCCGCATCCTCGATCAGCAGTACGGCAAGGCATGAGAGCGCTCTGAGGCGGACATGGGGCGGCGCTGAACGTACGATTCAGGACGCGGAGGGCTGCCATCTGGCGATCGCTCCGCAGTGGAAGCCGTCTGGAACGCTGGATGCGGACGGCCACGCATGCCGCGCCATTTCTCCTATCATCCAGGGGAATGGCGCCTGCCTTGTCGTTGAATAAACGAGGCTATGGTCGCGTTGCATCCGGTTGGCGCGGCTCAAGCGCGCCGCTACCTGTCGCTCGCCGCGAGCTGATGGATCGGGCGCTGGTGGGAATAGATGGGCGAAGACGAACGACTGACGCCATTCATCAGCGCGGACGAGGCCGCCCTGCTGACGCCGACCGCGAAGCGCTCCGCTGTGGCGGCTCAACCAGCGCAGCCGCGCTCATGGTTGGCGGTGTTGCGCTCGCCGCTCTGGCTCTGCCTGCTGGCGGGGCTGCTCATCCGGGTCTGGCTGAGTATGCGGACGCACGGCACGCTCGACGGCGATGAGGCGCTGCTGGGCATCCAGGCCGAGCACATCTTGCGCGGCGAGCGCCCGCTCTACTTCTACGGCCTGAGCTATTTTGGCAGCCTCGAAGCCTATGTGGTGGCCGCCGTTTCCGCTGTGTTTGGCCCCTCGGTCGCCGTCCTCCGCGCTGTGACGACCGCTTTTGGGTTGTTGCTGATCGCGCTGACGTGGTGGTTTGCCGGGCTGCTGGCGACGGCGGCACGCCTGCCCGCTGCCTGGCGGCGGCGCTTTGCCATCTGCGCGGCGCTGGTGGCGGCGATCCCGCCCGTCTACGACGGCATCATCGAGCTGCGCACGGGCGGCGGGTGGATCGAGTCCTTCTGCCTGATGCTGCTGCTGCTGATCCTGGCGTTCCGCCTGACGACCCGCTGGCACGCGGGCGCCTCAACGGGCGAGCTGGCGCTGTGGTGGGCCGCCATCGGCTTCGTCGTCGGGTTCGGCATGTGGATCTATCCGCTGGTGACGGTGGCCATCGCGGCGGCGGTGCTGTGGATCGTGGGCGATAGTCTGCTGACGGCCATCATGCGCATGCGGGCGTCGGTTCCCGCTATGCGCGCCATCTGGCTCTCATTCAGGGAGCTGCTGCTGGCGCTGGTCGCCATCCCGGCCTGCGTGGTGGGCTTCACTCCAGGCATCATCTGGGGCGCCTCGCACCAGTGGTCGAACATCACCTATCTCTTCTCGCTGGGCGGCGGCTGGACCGTGCAGCGCGCGATCCGCGTGGCGCGTGTCTCGTCCAGGTACGCGGCGTGTGTCGCGCCGCGCGTCATCAGCGGCGCCACGCCCTCCGAGAGTCTGCCGCTGACGATCATCCACACGCCGCTGCTGTTGATCGGCCTGGGCGCGATTGTGGTCTCATTGGCCGCCATCGTTGGCTCGTACCGCTGGCCGCGCCCGGCGCTGGTTCGCGCGCGGCGGCTGGTCGCGCTGCCAGCGCTGTTTGGCGCCTGCACGGCCATCCTCTTCTGCACCAGCTCCGCTTCGACCTCGATCCTGCTGGGCTGCCGCAATGACCTCGGCGGGCGCTATGCCTCGCCGCTCGTGCTGGCCCTGCCGTTCTTCTTCGCCACGGCGTTCACGCTGCTCAGCATGGCCCTCTCGGAAATGCTGGCGACGCGTCGCGGCGATGGCCCCATCGCCAGCGCGCTCGCGGCGCTGCGTGCGCCAGGGACGCCGACCCAGCGGAAGGTTGCGCTGGAGCTGCTAGGCGTGGTGGCGCTGCTGGTGGTCTATTTCGGCGGGCAGACGACGACCTACGGATTGACCAACGCGGACGAGGCCTTTCAGTCGGCCTACTGCACAATCGCCCCAGCCAACTATGGCCCGCTGATCGCCTATCTGGAACAGCGGCATGTCCAGTATGTCTGGGCCACCAATTTGCTCGCTTATCCGATCTCCTTTGAGACAGATAGCCGCATCATCGTGGCCGATCCAACAGCGGTCACGGATCCCAAGGACGTCATCAATCGCATTCCGGCCTACACCGACGCGGTGGCGCACGCCGACCGCCCGACCATGCTCTCGTTCGTCACGGCTGGCGACCGCCATCCCTACCTGCTGCAAGTGCTTGATGCCCGGCGCGTCACCTACACGGCGGCGTTCTTCCCCTCGCAGCCAGGCGTTGATGTGCTGGCCGTCACGCCGCTGAGCCAGAACGTGTCGCCGCTCACGACGCCCAGCCTCAACCTCTTCTACTGCAAGGTCATCAACGGCCCGTCCGACATTCCAGCGCCATCCTGATGTGACCGAGGCGCACTGCTCAGGCGCATTGTTCGGTGTACGGCGCCTGGACGCTGACCACGCCCGGCGCGGTCTTCAGTTGCGCCAGCCATTGCGTCGAGTTGGCCGCGGTGATGGCGACGACCAGCGCGCCGCTGCTGGCGAACGTCGCCTGCTGGCCCACCGGGCTCCATGCCAGCGGTGACGCGCTCTGCTCGTAGCAGGGATCAGCCAGGCGGAAGCCCAGGTTGCTGATGGTGGCGAGCGCCTGCCCATAGCCGCCCGCGCCAGTCGCCGCGAAGCTCACCCGCAGGTCTTCCGTCCGCGCCTTGACTCCAAGAAAATAGAGCGCGCCAGGCACAGGCGTCAGGTCTTCCATAATGTCTGGGCAACTCGAAAACCCATCATAGATCGACTTCACGCTGGGCAGCGCGGCGAGACGCTGGAGCCAGTCGCTGGGCGCGAGCGGGGCAGGCGCCACCGCTAGCTCGTGCAGCGGCCCTGGTGGGGGCGTCGCTCCCTCTGGATACGCGACGGGAGCGAGCCAGCGAAAGTTGTAATCCTGGGCCCGCCAGCGCACAGCGGAACTGAAATACCCCGTGCAGTGGTCCACCGGCTGGAGACCGAGATTCGTCACCATCTGGAGCGCGCTGTAGAAGTCGGTGGAGGCGCTAAAAATGACATCGGCCTGATGGACGACAGCCCCTCCAGATTCTCCAGGCGTCACCTTCGGGATAACCAGCGGCGATGGGGTCAGCGCAGATGAGGCGGCATGTGGGGTAGGCTGGGAGGCGCCGCCCGCCACGCTCACGCAGCCCGCCAGCGTCGCGGCCAGCAGCAGGAACGGCAGCGCCACGACGCGCAGCCGACGGCGGTGTGTGGTCGATGTGGGCATCACCCAGCCTCATTTCTACGGCATTGCGTTGCGTCGCG
>JAICVT010000410.1 GCA_025935235.1 Ktedonobacterales bacterium
AAGAGAAGAAGAAGGGCGACGATGGAGAGCGAGATGAACGACGCGGTGGCCGCGCTGGCGCTGGAAGATGGAACCATCTTCTACGGCAAGCCCTTTGGCTCGCTGGAGGCGCTGGAGAGCGGACGGCGGGGTGAGGTCGTCTTTGTTACGGCGATGACCGGCTATCAGGAGATCTGCACCGATCCCTCGTATCGCGGCCAGATGGTGACGATGACCTACCCGCTGATCGGCAACTATGGCATCGCCGACGAGGATGTCGAGTCGCGTCGCCCGTGGATCTCCGCGCTGATCGTGCGTGAGTGGTGCGACGAGTATAGCAACTGGCGCGGCGGCCAGAGCATTGACGACTATTTGCGTCGCAATGGCATCCCTGGCGTCTACGATCTCGACACCCGCGCGCTGACCCGCCACCTGCGCGAGGCTGGCTCGCTGCGCGCCGTCATCCGCCTCTATCGCGCGGGCGAGCAGCCCGATGTCGCGGCGCTGGTGGCGGCGGCGCGGCGCGTGCGCTCCGTCTCGGAGCTGGATGTGGTCGGCGAGGTCTCGACCGAGGCGCTGGCCCCCTGGGAGACCAAACCCGCCCGCGCGACGAACGGAGCGCAAGCGGCAAACGGGGCGCATCCGGCGAAGAAGAGCCGTGGCGCGAAACCGCCGCGCGTGCTGCTGATTGATACCGGCTTCAAGCGCAACATCGCGCGCCATCTCGTCTCGCGTGGCATGGAGGTGATCGTCGCGCCGCATCGCGTTGATCTGGCGACCATCCACCAGATCGCGCCGGATGGCGTGCTGCTCTCGAATGGGCCAGGCGACCCGGAGAGCGTCGAGGCGCTGATCGCGCTGACGAAGACGCTGATCTACGACGAGCGCATGCCGATCATGGGCATCTGCCTGGGGCATCAGATCATCGGGCTGGCGGCGGGCGCGCGCACCGGGCGGCTGCTCTTCGGCCACCACGGCGCCAATCATCCCGTGCGCGAAGTGCGCACCGGGCGCGTCACCGTCACCTCGCAGAACCACAACTTCCAGGTGCTGGCCGAGACGCTGCCCACCGCGAGCGGCTTCTACATCAGCCACATCAACCTCTCTGACGAGAGTGTAGAGGGGCTGGCGCACGAAGAGTTGCCCGTCTTCTCGGTGCAGTATCACCCGGAGGCGTCGCCCGGCCCGGAGGACAACCATTACCTCTTCGATCATTTCGCCGATCTGCTGGCCCGCGAGCGCGGCAAGCGCGAGCAGACGACGCTGGCCGCCCGATGAGCGACGATTCTGCGCTCCCCCTCGCCCTGTGGGAGAGGGGGCCGAAGGGTGAGGTAGTCACCATCACCCGCGCGACGGAGGCCGACGCCGCGACGCTGGTGGCGCTCTACGACGAGGCTTCAGCCTGGCTGATGGCGCGCGGCCTGCGCCAGTGGCCGCCCGGCTGGTGGACCGAGGCGGTCGCCGTGCGCGAGATGCGCGCCGGACACGAGCTGTATCTGGCGTGGCGCGCTGGCCAGCCGGTGGGCAAGCTAACCCTGCAATGGGACGATCCAGAGACGTGGGGCGAGCAGCCGCCCGACGCGGGCTACATACATGGGCTGTGCGTCAGTCGCACGGCGACGGGGCTGGGGCTGGGCGCGGCGCTGCTCGACTGGGCGGGCCAACGCGTGCGGACGCGCGGTCGTCGCTGGCTGCGGCTCGACTGCATGGCCGCCAATCCCAGGCTGCGCGCCTACTACGAGCGCCTCGGCTTCGTCTATCGCGGCATCGGCGATGGCGGCTGGGCCGCGCTCTACGAGCGCCCAGCGTGACTGGCGCACGGCGAACATGAATCAAGCGGCTGGCGGTTGAAACCGCGCCTGGGAGGCCTGCGGCCGCAAAGCTCGGCTCCGCCTGCCGCCTGCGCGGACTGGGATGCGGATCTCTAACCCGCGCAGGCGGGTTTCGCGGCGGCCCGCAGGCCGCCTCCCAGGCGCGACTTGAGTCGCCAGCCGACGTGACGCGGCATCTGCCGCAAGTATGCGATTTGCCTTAACTGCTGGCGTTGAGGAGTACGAGGAGTACGAGGAGTACAGCGAGATGGCGCGCGACGAGATACACAGTGTGCTGGTCATCGGCTCCGGCCCGATCATCATCGGGCAGGCGGCTGAGTTCGACTATGCGGGGGCGCAGGCCTGCCGGGCGCTGCGCGAGGAGGGCAAGCGCGTCATCCTGGTCAACTCGAATCCGGCGACGATCATGACTGATGAAGGGCTGGCCGACGCCACCTACATCGAGCCGCTGACCGTCGAATCGGTGCGGCGGGTGATCGCGCGCGAGCGCCCGGATGGCCTGCTGGCGACGCTGGGCGGCCAGACGGGGCTGAACCTGGCGGTGGCGCTGGCCGAGGCGGGCGTGTTGGAAGAGTTCAGCGTGGAGCTGCTGGGGACCCCGCTCGACACCATCCGCAAGGCCGAGGACCGCGAGCTGTTCAAGCAACTGCTGCTCAGTCTGGGGCTGGATGTGCCGCCCAGCAAGTCTGTCACGACACTGGAGGACGCGCTGGCCTTCTCGGATGCCGTGATCGGCGTGCCAGCCGTCATCCGCCCGGCCTTTACGCTGGGTGGCGCCGGGGGCGGCATCGCCCGCACGCGCGAGGAGTTGGCGCGCATCGTCCGCCGCGGCCTCGATACCAGTCCCATCCATCAGGTGCTGGTAGAGCAGTATCTGGGCGGCTGGAAAGAGATCGAGTACGAGGTCATCCGCGACGCGGCGGGCGCCTGCATCACCGTCTGCAACATGGAGAACTTCGATCCGCTGGGCGTCCACACCGGCGATAGCATCGTCGTCGCGCCCAGCCAGACGCTCTCCGACAAAGAGTATCAGATGCTGCGGACGGCGGCGGTGCGCATCATCACGGCGCTGGGCGTCGAGGGCGGCTGCAACATCCAGTTCGCGCTGGACCCGCACAGTTTCCGCTACTACGTGATCGAGGTCAATCCGCGCGTCAGCCGCAGCTCGGCGCTGGCCTCCAAGGCCACCGGCTACCCCATCGCGCGGGTCGCCACCAAGATCGCCATCGGCAAGCGGCTGGATGAGATCACCAATGAGGTGACGGGCAAGACGGTGGCGGCCTTCGAGCCAGCGCTGGACTACGTGGTGGTCAAGATACCGCGCTGGCCCTTCGACAAGTTCCCGCTGGCCGACCGCGGGCTTGGCACGCAGATGAAGGCGACTGGCGAGGTGATGGCGATTGACCGCACCTTCGAGGCGGCGCTGCAGAAGGCCATGCGCGCGCTGGAGGTGCGCGCCGACACGCTCAACACCGTGCCGAGCGAGGTAGACGACCTGGGCGAGTTCCCGCCCAACGACGTGCGGCTCTGGCGCCTGCTCGACTCGCTGCGCGTGGATACGGCGGATGGCGCGATTGACGCGCTGCACGACGAGACGGGCATTGATCGCTGGTTCCTGGCCAAGCTGCGGCGCGTCATCCGCATGGAGCAGCGGCTGGGCCGCCAGGAGCTGACGCCGGAGCTGCTGCGCGAGGCCAAGCGTCTGGGCTTCTCAGACCAGCAGATCGCCACGGCGCGCGGCGAGACGGCGCGGCAGGTGGCGGAGCGGCGGCGCGGGTGGGGCATCATCCCGACCTTCAAGATGGTGGACACCTGCGCGGGCGAGTTCGATGCGCGCACGCCCTACTTCTACTCCACATATGAGCAGGAGAACGAGGCGCCCTCGCTGCCCGGCGCCAAGGCCGTCGTACTCGGCTCCGGCCCCATCCGCATCGGCC
>JAICVT010000270.1 GCA_025935235.1 Ktedonobacterales bacterium
CATGCGTCCAACCCAGGCGTCACGATCCACGCGGGCGACTTTCTGGAGTTCCCGCTGCCGCGCCAGCCCTACAAAGTCTTCGCCAACATCCCCTTCGCCCGCACCCACGAGATCGTCACCCGGCTGACCAGCGCCGCGCAGCCGCCCGACGACGCCTGGCTCATCATGCAGCGCGAGGCTGCCGAGAAGTTCTGTGGCGCCCCACGCGAATACCTGTACTCCGCGCTGCTCAAGCCGTGGTTCGCGCCAGAGATTGGGCATCACTTCCGGCGCGGCGACTTCGCGCCCGCGCCCAGCGTCGAGGTCGTTCTGCTGCGCATCCAGAAGCGCGGCCCGCCGCTGCTCGCCCCGCACGAGCGCCAGTTCTACCGTGATGTTGTGGTCTACTGTTTCGTCGCGCGCCAGCCAGGTATCAAACAAACCCTGCGCGACATCCTCTCCCATCGCCAGACCCGCCAGACCCTGCTGCTGAGCGGCGTCGCGCCAGACGCCACACCCTCCTCTATCTCCTTCACACAGTGGCTTCAGCTCTACCGCGCCATCGCGCGCCTGGGCGGCGAGCGGGCGCGTGCGGTCGTCGCGGGCAGCGAGGCGCGGCTGCGGCGGCAGCAGGCGCGCCTCCAGAAGCAGCATCGCACGCGGCGGCGCGGGGTGTAACGAGCGAGCGATGGAGAGTGGTTGTCGGAGGCGCGAACCCGGCCTATGCTTCACAGTGGAGTACATGCGCGCAGCTGTTTCTCGCGCGCGGAGGAGGAGCCTCATGGAAACCACCATCACACCGCGCGACGGGCGATCAGGGACGCCAGCCAGCGCCACGCGCCCGCGTGTCGTCATCATCGGCGCCGGGTTTGGCGGGCTGAACGCCGCGCGCCGCTTCCGCAATGCGCCAGTGGATGTAACGGTCATTGACCGCAGCAACCACTTCCTGTTCCAGCCGCTGCTCTATCAGGTCGCCACGGCGGAGCTATCGCCCGCCGACATCAGCGCGCCGATTCGTGGCGTCTTGCGTGGGCAGCGCAACACGCGCACCATGCTGGCCAACGTGAGCGACGTGGATGTGGAGCGCCGCGAGGTGATCGCCAGCGACCTGGGCGATGGCCTGGAGCATCACATCCCCTACGACTATCTGATCATCGCGACTGGCGCGCGCGAGAGCTACTTCGGCCACAACGACTGGATGAAGCGCGCCCCCGGCCTCAAGTCCATCAACGACGCGACCTCGATTCGCCGCCAGATTCTGCTGGCCTTCGAGACGGCGGAGGTGGAGGACGGCCCGGAGCGCATCGCCGCGCTGATGACCTTCGTGGTCGTCGGCGGCGGCCCGACCGGCGTGGAGATGGCCGGCGCGATCGCTGATCTGGCGCACAAGGGGGTGCGGCGCGACTTCCGCGCCATAGACACAGCCAAGGCGCGCGTGCTGCTGGTCGAGATGGGCCAGCGCCTGTTGCCACAGTTCCCACAGGGGCTGGGCGCCAAGGCCAGACGCGCGCTAGAGCGGCTGGGCGTGGACGTGCGGCTGGGCGCGGAGGTCAAGCAGATTGATGAGGAGGGCGCGCTGGTCGGCGATGAGTACGTGCGCGCCCAGACAATCATCTGGGCGGCGGGAGTGCAGGCCTCGCCTGCCGCACGCTGGCTCGGCGTGGAACCTGCCAAAGCCGGGCGCGTGACGGTCGGCCCCGATCTGACTGTCGCGGGACACCCCAACATCTATGTGCTGGGCGATACCGCCAGCGCGCGCGACCGCGACGGCTCGCCGTTGCCCGGCGTGGCCTCGGTCGCCATCCAGCAGGGTCACTACGCCGCGAAAGCGATCCTCCAGCGAATCAGGCAGGGCGATCCCGCCGCGCCGGTTGCGCCGTTCCGCTACTTCGATCGGGGCTATCTGGCGACGGTGGGCCGCACCTATGCCGTGGGCAAGATCGGCCCGCTGCTGCTGAGCGGTCTCGCGGCCTGGGTGGTCTGGGCGGGCGTCCACATCGCCTATCTGATCGGCTTCCGCAATCGTGTCCTGGTGATGGCGCAGTGGATCTGGAAGTATCTGACCTATCAGCGAGGCGCGCGGCTCATCACCCGTGATCCGCGCGACACCCACGCTGACTTCCGACGCGCTACCACCGCCAGTAGCGCTCGATGAAGATGCCCGGGTTGGCCTTGCGCAGCGAGCCGCTATAGGCGCGCAGGGCTTGCCGCATGTTGTCTTCGGTGCTGAAGAGTTGCGGCACCTGGCTCTTGTAGAGCGCGACGGCTTCTTCTTTGTCGCGAACCTGGCCAGAGATCTCCGTCAGCTCGAACTCCATCGGGATGCTCAGCTCGCTCTGGCGGGCTTCCAGCGCGCCGGGACGCGAGACATACGGGAAGTCCTCAAAGAACTTGACGTTGATCTTGCGCTGCGCCAGGCGGTCCGCCGCCGAGCAGACAAGCTGGTGGTCAACATGATGGCCGACGCCCAGCGGCGCGTAGAACGCCGCCAGCGGCGCGCGCTCGGCGAGGTTGAGGAAGAGCGTCCCCAGCTGCTCGTCCAGCGGCAGATCGCCCGGGTTGACCGGGCCGAAGAGCGCCTCATTCGACTGGTAGTAGGCGGGCGCGCCGCGATAGATTGCATCGAGGTAGTCGAGCCAGAGCACGTCGGCGCCCAGCGAGGAGATGGCTGCTTCATCCTCGGCGCGGCGCGCTTCGACCGCCGCCGTCGGGGACTCTGGCAGCGACATGATCTGGCTGTTCTGGCGCGCGAAGGCGCTCGGCTGGAGGGATTCGGGCGGCAGGCCACCGAAGACGGTGATGACCAGCGTCCGCTGGCCAAACTGCGTCTGCTGGCGTATGGCTCCGCCGCAGCTAAGCGCGGCGTCGTCGAAGTGGGGCTGCAGGTAGATATGGCGGTACTGCTGCGTGATCTGGTCGAGAGACGTGAGTCGCATGGACTCCTCCTATGAATGATGGCCCCTGGCGGGGGCATCGGCGCGCACAAAGCGCACGACGATCCTCTCTATTGTGCCACGAACGGGAAGCAGCGCGCATCCATGCCTCGGCCGCGGCTCACTGGCGGCTCGATAGCAAGCGCTAGCGAGCGCTGGCGAGCGTCACGACAGCCCATTGCCAGGGCCATGCTGAACCAGCAGATACCGCGCCATCTCCGTAGGCGTCAGCGGCATGTCGCGCTCCAGCCACCAGGCCAGCAGGCTGAGGATCGCGCCCGCCAGAAAGTGCGCGTGGATGGCGATAGGAAGCTGGAGATCAGCGGCGGGATGCTCCTCACGCATCCTGCTGGCGACCACATCGGCGAAGTAGTCCCTGAGCAGCCGCTGGAAGCGGCCGATGCCATCGCCGCCCAGCGCCAGCCGGTAGAAGCGCTCATGCTGCGCCACATGCTCGAACAGCCGCACAAAGTAGGGCGGCGGATGCTCGACCGAGTACGAGTTCAGCGGCAGATGCTGGTGTTCCAGGAGCAGCGCGGTGTACATCTGGCGCATGCCCTGCTCCAGCAGCGCGTACTTGTCTTCGTAGTGCTTGTAGAACGTCGTGCGGTGGACCATCGCCCGCTCGCAGATGTCCAGGACGCTGATCTGCTCGAAGGGCCGCTCAGCCATCTCCGCCATTAGCGCCTCCCACAGCAGCTTGCGGGTGCGCCGCACGCGCAGATCGCCCAGTTCAGGCGCTGACTTCACCGACTTCATCAACATTCTCCCCCGCACTGTCGCCTAACCTACGCCGCGCGCGGTTTTGCTTCTTGACCATCCGCGCGCTCTCAAGCATAGTCCAGAATAGAGACAGAAGTACAGATAGGCGACATCCTGTAGACGAACGTAAACGCATGGAGACAGTGCGCTAAAAGGAGCGTGTGGCATGCACACATTCGCGCGACGATTGCACAGTGACCAGCATAGCTCGGAGGGTGATCAGACAACCCAGCAGACAAAGGGGCTGGTGCTCGACCAGGGCTGGCGTTACGACCTGACCGTAACGCTTGCCGACCTGCTGCTCTTTCGTGGCCAGCGGCGGGCGATGCAGTGGCGGACGATTGCGCTGGCCAACCTTCGGCCCGGCGAGCGCGCGCTGGATGTCGGCTGCGGCACGGGCACGCTGGCGCTGGCGGTTCAGCGCCGCGTCGGCGCCAGCGGCTACGTCGCGGGGATAGATCCCGCCGCGCGGCAGATCGCGAGCGCCCGCGCCAAAGCGGCCCGTCGGCGCCTGCCGATTGACTTCCGCATCGGGGTGATCGAGCGGCTACCCTTCGACGACGGCAGCTTCGATGTGGCGTTCTCGACGCTGATGATGCACCACCTGCCCGCGCCACTCAAGCGCCAGGGGCTGGCCGAGATCGCTCGCACGCTCAAGCCCGACGGGCGGCTCGTGATCGCCGACTTCGCGCGCAAGCAGGATCGCCAGGGTCGCGCCACGCGCTTCCACGCCGGGGGCAGCGATATGGCCGCGCTGGCCGCGCTGGTCGCCGAAGCGGGATTCTCGCAGATCGAGATCGAGGAGCTGCGTCCGCGTCGCTTCTCGTCGTTCCCCGGCGCGAGCATCCTCACCGCGCGCAAGGGGTGAGTGGGCTATTCGCCCTGCGCTTGCGACTCGGCCAGCGCCTCGCGCAGTGCGGCGCCCAGCCCCAGCGCCTCAGCAGCGGCGATGAAGTCGGCGGGTGGCCGTGCGACCACGCTCCACGGCTCGCCGGAGCCGGGCGCGCGCAGCGCGAGCCGCCAGGCGTGCAGCATCGCACGGCTGGCGCAGGCGTCCGGCGGCGCGCCTGCGGGGCGATAGAGCGCGTCGCCCACCAGCGGCGCGCCGAGCGAGGCCAGGTGCGCGCGAATCTGGTGCGTGCGCCCGGTGACTGGCTCGGCCAACGCCAGCGCGTAGCCCGCGCGCGTCGCCAGCAGGCGATAGCGCGTGCGCGCGGGCTGGCCATCGGGCGCCACGACCACGCGCCGCCGGTCGAGCGGATGGCGCGCCAGTGGGGCATCAATCTCAAGCTCGGCGCCCACACCCCGGCCCAGCGCGGCGGGCCAATGCAGCAGCGCCAGATAGCGCTTGCGCGCGGTGTGCCGCTCGAACTGCTCAGCCGCGACACGCCGCACCGCGTCGCGTTTTGCGAAGAGCGTGACGCCGGAGGTCTCTTTGTCAAGCCGGTGCAGCAGCCAGGGGCGCGGCTCGCCACGCGCCGCCGCCCGCGCGAAGATGACGTCCGTCAGCGTGCCATTGGGATGCTTGTAGGTCGGATGCGTCACGACGCCCGACGGCTTGTTGACGGCCAGCAGCAGCGCATCCTCCGCCAGCACAGTGAAGGGCGCGGCGGCAAAGGCGGCGAAGGCATCGGCGGCGGTGAGTGGCATGGCCAGCGCCGCCAGCGCCGCATAGCGCGCTTGCGCCTCAGCCGCCCGCGCGTGGATGTCTGGATCGTCGCTGGCCAGCGCGGGCGCCAGGCGCGGCGCCGCGACCAGCGCCAGGAAGTCGGCGGGCGCGCAGAGGCGGCCATCCGCCAGCCGCAGGCGCAGCGCGGGCAGGCGGCGGGCCAGCGTCAGCGCCAGCCACGCGAGATCCTCAAAATGGCAGCGCGCCTCCAGCGGCGATTCGCGCCAGATGGGTTCGGCGTTCGAGCCGCCGGAATCGTCATCAGCGGACGCGATGCGCAGCCCGATCACGATCTGGCGGTCGTCCTCGCTCCAGCGCCAGCGCCGCTCCTCCCATGCGGCGCGCCGGTCCGCGTCGGCGGCGGGCGGACGCCGCGAGACGCCGCGCACGCCACGCAGCCGCTGGATGGCCGCCGCTACCTCCGACGCCGGATAGCGCGCCAGCACATCGGGCGACGATGCGCCATATGGCCCCGGAACAAGCGTCAGCGCACAGTCGCAGCGCAGATAGCTCTCGGCGAAATCGTCCATAGCGCCATCTTCGCACATCGCGCGGCGTGGGCCGCGGCGGGCGTGCGGTCGCTGGATGTGATAGGGTATACTCAGACATCGCGTACCATGCGAGACGCGACAATGCGCGACGACGCGCGGCAAACGGGGCTTTGGCATGGGGCTTGGCATATGGCGCAGCGAGAAGAGATCAAGACCACTGGAACCTCACAACGTCTGCTCGCCCTGCAGCAGATCAACGCCGCCGTCAACTCTGCCCTGGACCTCGACCAGACCCTCAAGGTGACAGCGCAGGCG
>JAICVT010000293.1 GCA_025935235.1 Ktedonobacterales bacterium
GATGAGCGAAGGGCAAGATGGCGCATGCCGATATTCTGGGAGCCATTGCTGTTGTATCCGCTGGCGGCGCTGGTGATTCCCGTCGCGGTTCTGATCGGGCAGCGCTGGCGCGGCGGCCCGCTCATCAGCCTTAGCGCGGGCGCGACGCTGGGCGTCGCTATCTATCTGGCGTTGATGTTGGCGTCGTTCTCGGCGGATCCCAACCACGTCTACGACAACGCCGTGGCGCAGATTCTGTCGCTGTTCGGCGGCGCCGTGCTCCTGCTCGGCGCCCTGTCGCTGGCCTTCGCCGATGGGCTGCGCGTGCGACGGCGCGCCTGGGCGCTCATCCAGTGCGCGCTCGTCTATGGCAGCTTCGTCGGCATGCTGGGCTTCTACGTGGCGCCCGTCAGATTTTGCGGCGGATTGCCGAGCGGAACCTACTGTGCGCCGCCCGATCTCAGACGGTTCGCGCTCTTCGCCGCGCTGAGTCTGGCTGGCCCCGTCGCCACGCTGGCCTATGCGCTGCTGGCGCAGGGGCGCGCGGCAGCCGCGCCCGCGCCAGAAGAACCCGAGGGGCTGACTGTCTCGCGGCTGGGAGCTGAAGAGCCCGCTGGCGATTGAAATCACACCTGGGGGGCAGCTCGCGGGGCGCCCTAGGAAGTAGGAATCGTTGTAAGCAGCTCCACTCGTCATCATTGAGGCTGATGGGAGTGGGAATGCTCATGCTCTCCAGTGCAACTCACGCACTCACTTCAAACCTGCCAAACTCGCTCTGAGAGAGGACAAGAGGCAGCGCCGCGTTTTTGTAACCGCAGGTGACGAGTCGGACTGTAAGATGTGAGCAACGGCACTGCAGACACTGGCAGCACGGTATATCATAGGGTCACTCAATGGCGCTGTCGCAGTGGTGTCTTTGGGGCCAGGGCATATGAGGACATGGCAAGGGGGCGCTTTATGGGGCGCATCTGTGAACGGTCTGTCAAGCGCGTGCTGGTCGTACTGGTGGCGCTAGGATGTCTCTGTGTGCCCCTCGCGCTCGCAGGGTGTACGGCTGCCTCAGCCACGGCGCATGAAACACCCACGCCAAACGCCTCGAATGCAGCGCATGCACAATCCACGCCGTCGCTGGAGCCGTCGCCGACGGCGGTGGCCGTCGCAGCGTTTAGCTGCGCCAGGGGCAGTTTGCCAGTGACCTCCAACAGCACCCAGACAAGCTGCGCCGCCCAGTCCGCGAACGGCGTGGCGACCGTCCATGCCACCTACACATTCACGGGCGCTGGCTCGTTTGTTGACGAGAATCTGCTGATTGCCGCTGGATGGATGATTGCGGGCCTCGTTAATGAAGACGGCGGGGATTTCAGTGGCACGTGGTATCTCTACTTCAATCAGGGGTCATGGATTGCGTGGGGACCAACACAGGATGGCGCGATGGGCGTCTGGGCGAGTGTACCCGTGAAGAGCGCCCCCATCCGCTGCGGAACGGTCTTCACTGGAGATACCTTGCCCCAAGTGAAGGTTCCACTTCCGCATGGCACACAAACAGTTGCGGTGTTTCAGATCTCGCCGTTTTGTCTCCAGGATGTCGCGTCCTTCTATACCACCACGCTCGCCGCCGCCGGCTGGGCATCCGACGGACCATTTCAGGTAGCCAACGCGAGTGGCACGGGAGTCGCCATAGCGTCAGCAACCTTTACACGCAATAGTGTGAGCGTGCATCTTTCCCTGATTGGCGCAGCAGGAACTCCCACGGAGATCGGCATCAACTGATGGAACAGGAATCTGCAACTGTGCTCATTCAGCGTGATCTGGCGCTGGCCCAGGCCCACCGCGCGCCAATGGCTGTGGGCAGCGCTACACTGCCTGGCCGTCTACCTCATCGTCGCCTCGCTGGTCTTCTTCCTTGCGAGCGGATACGTCGTCTGCGTATTCGACCCGGCGGCCTTCTGCGGTCAAACCAATCCGAGCGCGCTGCCGCTCATCATCGCGGCGACCTTCCTGGCGCCCGTCGTCCTGCTGGTATACGCGCTCCGCGCTGGAGCGCGCCGCCACCCGCGCGGTCTGCTCGATGGGCTGACCGTCTCGCGGCTAACCGCTGAGGAGCGCTGAGCCTCACACCGCGCTGGGCTTGGGCAACCCGCCACTGGCCGCCACCGCCTCCTCGATGGCGCGCATCGCCGCCAGCGCCATATGCTCGCGCCAGGGACGCGCCACCACCTGCGCGGTCAGCGGCAGGCCCGCGCTGCCCGTCTCGGCGCGGCTGGCGGCGCGCTGGGCGGCGTCGCGGCCCGGCTTGCGCGGCTGCTCCTCGCCTGGCCGCACCACGGAGACGGGCACGATGCCCGTCGGATAGCCCAGGACGTTGTAGAGCGTGGCGTAGGCGCCCGCCGTCAGCAGATCGCGGCTGGCGCCATGCTGGAAGGCTGGCAGCGACGCCGCCGGGCAGATGATGAGGTCGAATGGCCCGCCGGGGTCGTCATCCAGCGCCTGCGCGAAGCGCCGCTGATAGGCGGCCTGCGCCTCCACCAGCCGCCAGTAGTGCGCCGTGTCGGAGTAGCCCAGACTGCGCAGCGTCGCCGCCTGGCTGCGCTGACCCAGCAGCCGCAGCGCGCCGCCCAGCGCGCCCAATAGCCAGCGCGGCGTCCCCGCCAGCGCGATTAACTGGCCGATGCGCGGGTCGCGAGGATTGCGCCCCATGAAGGTTTTGGCCCCTGCGCCGCCATCCGCGCTGAGCGCACCCAGAAAGATCTCGACCGCCTGCTCCACGGCGGGCGGCTTCCACTCCGTCACCTGCGCGCCGCGCGCCGCCAGCAGACCCGCCGCCTCCAGCGTCGCCCGCCGCACACTCTGCGCCACCGGCAACGTGCCATCGTCGGTGTAGTAGGCAACACGCAGCTTCGCGAGGTCTACGCTCGCCGGGTCGCCCAGCGGCCGCGGCGGCTCGACCTCCGGCGCGCGGCCACCGTTCAGGATCTCCAGCGCCAGCGCCACATCGTCCACCGTGCGCGCCAGCGGACCCACCTGGCTGACGACCGCGCGCTGCCCCGGCGCCACGCCAAAACTGGCCACATCCGGCAGGCGTCCCGCCGTCGGCTTCATCCCGGCGATACCGCAGAAGGCCGCCGGCACGCGGATGCTGCCGCCGATGTCGCTGCCCAGCCCCAGCGGCGAGCCACCCGCCGCGATGATGGCCGCCTGGCCGCCGCTACTGCCGCCGGGCGTGCGTTCCAGGTTCCAGGGGTTGTTCGTGCGCCCGTAGAGCGGGTTGTCGCTCTCGATGTAGAGTAGTAATTGCGGCACATTGGTCTTGCCGACGACGATGGCGCCCGCCGCGCGCAGCCGCGCCACGTAGGGATCATCCGCGGCGGCCAGCGTGTGGGCGCGTGAGGGCAGGCCATAAGTCGAGGGCGTGCCTACCAGATCGAGGGCCTCTTTGATCGTAATCGGCACGCCATGCAGCGGCCCCAGCGGCTCGCCCCCCCCGCGCCGCTCATCCGCCGCCCGCGCCTCGTCGCGCGCCGCATCGTAGCGCTTGACCACCACCGCGTTCAGCTGCGGGTTGACTGCCTCGATACGGGCGATGCTGGCCTCGACCGCCTCCAGCGCCGAGACCTCGCCCCGCGCGATGCTGGCGGCCAGCGCCATCGCCGATAGCTCACTCAGATCAGTTGAGGTCGTCACGGCTATGCTTGCTCACAATCTCAGGAATGGATGGCCGATGCGCCGGGTAAACGGGCGGCTGAAGCCGCAGCTACGTGGCCCGCAGCCGCAAAGCCCGCGGAGGCGGGCTGGAACCAGGCACATCGTCTCCTGGCCCGCGCAGGCGGGCTGTGCGGCGGAACGCCCTTAGCCTGCGGGTTTACCCGCCTCCGCATTTGTCGTTCACCTCAGCGCCGCGATGGCAATGCCCGGCGCCCGCGCCAGCGAGGGCTGCGCCTCCAGGTCGGCGAGCTGGCGGAAGACGCTGCTGGCTACCTTGCCGCGCGTCGCAAACCACGGCGGTATCGGCATCAGCCGGAACTTCGCGCGGATCACCGACTTCTGCGGTTGGCCGAACATCAGCGCGTTGTGGACCACGCCGTTGCCTGAGCGGATGTCGTCGAGCGGGTGGCCAGGATACGCGCCCCACGTCGTGACGCCCAGCGCGAAGCTGACCCCGCCCCAGTAGTTTACGCCGATGCTGCCATAGCGCAGGTTGGCGATGCCCCGCTCGACCGCCTGCGCCACCGCCGGATCACGCAGCGAGTCTGGATGCACGAGTAGCGTCGCGCTCAGCGTCCCCCAGACCTGCTGATTGCAGAAGGCCACCGCGCGATCCATGTAGTCGGCGACGCTCTCCGCCGCCAGCGTCGTCTCGGCGAAGAGCGCGCAGAAGGCCTCGGTGGTGAAGCAGATGTCGTCGGTGGCCTGCGCGTCCAACCCGCTGATCAGCGTCCACGGCAGCGCGCCATCGCTGGCGTTGCCCGCGCCCTCCGCGCCGAAGCGCTCAGCCTCGGGGTGCGCCTGCGTGAAGGCGGCATAGCGCTCGTGCGAGCCGGGATAGTACGCCGCGCGGGCGGGCGTCTGGCGGAAGATGCCGCGCATCGCCTGGAGCAGCGGCTCGCGCCGGTCCCAGCCCTCGCGCTGGATGATGACGCGCGTGGCGTTGCAGTTATAGCCCGCGTTGTTGGTCAGCATGCTGACGATGTGCGCCGCCTGATAGGCGATGTCGGACTGGCTCCAGGGGCCAGGCACGACGATCACCGGGCTGACATTGCCCAGCTCACCAGTGATGCGCTTCTGGAGCAGCGGCGTCCCG
Source organism: Ktedonobacterales bacterium (assembly GCA_025935235.1). GTDB lineage: Bacteria > Chloroflexota > Ktedonobacteria > Ktedonobacterales > JADMIN01 > JAKAIY01. The sequence goes on from JAICVT010000293.1 coordinate 4,778, forward strand.
GCGGCTTTGCGCGCGGCGGCTTCTGGCCCCACACCCCAGACAATCGCGTCGAACGTCTTGTCCGATCCGGTGATGTGGATCTCGTCAATGCCAGGATGCTGGCAGAGATACGCGCCCTCTGCCGCGTCGCCGTAGAGGATGCGCAGGTAGCCACCCTCCACCAGCGCGCGGAAGGCTTCCTCCAACAGCGGGCCGAGGTAGGCGTTGACCGGATTAGCCTTCAGCGCGACGACCTGATTCTCGACAAAGAGCTTGTAGAGCGCGTCCATCGGCCCAATGCTGGAGACGTTTCCCGCGCCCAGCACCAGCGCCACCCTTCCGGCGGACTTCTGGCGATAGGCGACCGCCATCGTTTGCGGCAGGCCCTCCACCGTCACGCCGGGCTGCTGCCAGACCTCGGCGGTCACGCCGCCGTAGAAGATGCGGTCGTAGTTCGTCTGCGGAAAGACCTGCGCGACCACCTGTCCATCCGCCAGCGCGCGCACCGGGCCGGGGATGCGCGGCGAGCCATAGCGCGCGATGTCGCTGAGGCTGGAGCGGAGCTGGCGCAGGTGCTTGAGGGTGGCGTAGGGGCCTGTCGCCCACTCTTCACCCGCGGCGGACGACTGCGCGGTCAACCCCTTGGCTTGCAGGCAGGCCGCCACCCAACGCTCTTGCAACGCGTGGAAATCGTGGATCAGGTGGTCTATCAGCGCGATACGTTCGCGCACCGAGACGTTGACCCAGGCGTCTTTGCGCTCTTGCAGCGTCCGCACTGCCGCATCCATTGTCGCCTGGTCGCTCGCGATCCGGGCGCCGGAGGCGGTGGGAAATTGAAATGAGCCTTTCTCGAGGACGGTCGTCATGGGGATGGGCCTCCTGTAGCGCGAACAGCGGACTCCAGGCTCGCTCTGGCCAGACTATATCATACCAGCGTCTCAGCGGCCTACGCGC
>JAICVT010000066.1 GCA_025935235.1 Ktedonobacterales bacterium
CCGTACCGCACTCGCCAGCGCATCGGGCGCGAGGTCGCTGGTGGCGTATTCGTTGAAGGTCGCGCCATCATAGACGGTGAAGACGATGCCCTGCGTCGGGCTGGTCTCTGACGCCTGCTGCTCCTGCCCGCTGTCGCTGATCCGCATGCCTGAGGCGGAGCTGAGCAGCGCCGCGGCATAGGGGAAGCGCGCCTCCAGCTCGCCGACCAGCTCGCGCAGGATCACCTCGCGCCGATCTTCCATTGGCCACGCCTTTCCGCTCCGCGCGTGTCGCGTCTTCCCCGCGCGCTCAGGATGCTCGCGGGGATCGCAACCAGCATAGCAGATAGGCGCTAGCGCTGTGGAGGCTCTTCGCGCTGGCCCAGCTTCTCTATATGGCCGCGCATCATCACCGCCGCCACGATCAGGATGACAGAGAGGAAGATGATGGATGCCAGCGCCAGCACGATGATCGGCCCAAACACAGACGAACTCCTCACAAGGGTAGCGGGTAGCGACAAAGCGTCAGTCGTCAGCCGCACTGTAGCACGCGGACGGCCCTGGTGGCGACCTGGGTGGAAACCCTGGCGGCGCCTGTTCATCGGCGCGCGGATGTGGTTAGATGGAGGGAGGCCGCGCCGCGAGGGATCGCGTGAAGGCCGAATAATTCAGGCTTGGCGCGTCGCTAACCCGGCATTGGCACGATTCTTGCTTCATACCAATCTCGACTATTTACCGGGATCCAGACAACGCGCCCGTCAAGCGTCAGGCTCCGACTGATTCCCCATCGGAGCCGGGTCGGAACCGTCGCTGGCGACGCGGGTATGTGAGAGGAGCAAGCTTTCGTGGACGCCCTCGAATTGCGAGTCGAATCGTCGGCAACCCAGCAGACCACTCCCAACATCTCCTATCGGCAAATCGCCGCCGTTCGCCTGCTGCAATTACCTAATCCTGAGCTTGAGGCGACCATCGCCCGAACACTTGAGGAGAACCCCGCATTCGAGGCCGAGACACGCGCCTGCTGTCCGCGCTGCAACAGTCCACTTGAGTCGCCGCTTGCGCCGTGCCCGGCCTGTGGCGCCGGTCCGCGCACGCCCGATGAGCGCCGTCGCGAGGATGGCCCTGACTTCGACGGCCCCAGCTATAGCGGCGGCTACGTCGAGGATGAGAGCGATGACCCCATGAGCCGCGTCGCGGCCACCATCCCTACCGGCGAGACGCTGCTCCAGACGCTCTGCCTGAGCATCCCGGCGGATGACGCCCACATCGCGGAATATCTGGTGGGCAGTCTCGACCATCACGGCTTCCTGCCCGTCAGCATCGTCGCGGATGCCGCCAGCGCGTTGGAGTGCGATGAGGCGCGCGTGGAGCAGGCGCTACTGGCGCTGCAGCGGCTCGACCCGGCGGGCATCGGCGCGCGTGGCGCGCAAGAGTGCCTGCTGATTCAGCTCGACCGCCTGCGCGACGCGGACGACCCGCACCCGCTGGCCGAGACGCTGGTGCGCGAGCATCTGCGTGATGTCGCCTATCGCCGCTTCCGCGAGGTAGCCAAGCGGCTGGGGCTGACGCCCAAGCGCATCGAGGCAGAGTGGGAGTTCATTCGCCACGATCTGTATCCGTATCCGGCGCACGGCTTCGACTCGCTCTCTGGCGCGCTGACCACCTCGGCCGCTCCCGTGCGGCCCGACGTGGTGATCCGCGCAACCTCGGACGGCTTTGTGGCTGAGGTGGTAGAGCGCAACCGCTATGTGCTGCGCGTCAACCCGGAATACATCTGGGCGCGCAAGAATCTGGTGCGGCTCCAGTGCGATGACGACGCCCGCACGCACATCCGCAGCCATGTGGAGCAGGCGCAGACCTTCATCGCCGCACTGCGCCAGCGCTGGGAGACGATGCAGCGTGTCTCGGATGCGCTGATCGAGATGCAGCGCGAGTTTCTGGAGATCGGGCAGAGCGCGCTGAAGCCGCTCACCCGCGCCGATGTCGCCCGCAAGATCGGGCTGCATGAGTCCACCGTCAGCCGCGCCACCGATGGCAAGTTCGTGCTGCTGCCCAATGGCCGCACCGCCTCATTCGACGACTTCTTCGACGCCTCGCTGCCAGCCAAGAAGGCGCTCTGCGACATCATCACCGAGGAGAATCCCCAGCGCCCCTATAGCGACGAGCAGTTGATGCGCATCCTCCAGCGCCAGGGTATCGAGATCGCGCGGCGCACCATCGCGAAGTATCGCGAGGAGTTGCAGATTCTGCCCTCGCGGCTGCGACGGTCGCGCAGCGGTCAGCGCCAGTCAGACCATCAGGAGCACGAGGAGCGCCAGGAGCAGCACAAGAGCCAACGCCCGGCGTTGGCCACCGCCTGAACATGCAGGGGCGACCCGCGCTAGCCTGTCACGCGATGCGACCAGGCTGGCGCGACCTCCGCCTGGCTGTAGCGATTGATGTACTGGCGCATCAGCCGCGCCTGCGAGGCGGTGAGCAGCCCCGGTCCGATGCTGACGCGCGTGCGGGCGCCGCCCCGGTAGAGCAGCGCCAGTTCCCCCGGCGTGTAGCTCACCTGCTGGATCTGCGTCCAGAAGACATCACCCTCGCGGCGCAGCAGGGGATAGTGGATGATCAGCCCCTTGTCGCTGACGAAGATCTCCTGCACGCTCCACAGGCCAACCAGCGCGCAGCCGACCGCCAGCGCCACCACCGCCACCAGCGCCACCACGCCCAGCGGCGGCCTCAGCCCCAGCAGCGCCGCGACGCCCAGCGCCAGCAGCGCCGCGACCAGCGCGCCCACGCCGATCGGCCACGCCCGCCGCGTGCGCACCGTCAGCACGCCGCTGATGTCGCCGGCGGTGGCCTCATCTCCGGCGCTGAGCCGCTGCGACTCGGCGCGCAGGTCGCCGACCAGCGCCCGCAGCGGCAGTTGCAGCAGCAGGGCGCGCCGCAACTGCACGCCACGCGAGAGCAGCGCCGGGGTGAACGATAGCGTCTGGCTGTGCCTGCCGGTGACGACCACGCGCAGCCCGCGCTGCTCGACACGCTCGACCTCGTCGAAGCCGATGGCGCTCCACTGGCCCAGCGCGCGTCCACACTCCAGCGCGTCGGGCGTCAGGCGCACGCTCTTGAGCAGCGCCCACACCAGCGCCAGCGCGGGCAGCCACAGCAGCAGCGCGATCGGCAGCCAGAGGGGGATGCGGCCGGTAGCGACGATCCCCGGCGCGGCGACGATGACGCAGATGGCGGGGCCAGCGATCAGCGCTAGCCCAACCAGCCCGCTAGGACGATAGACCGCCGAATCCGCCAGGCGTAGCGCGGCGGGCGAAGGCGTCAGGAAGAGGACATCCCGCTGGTCGGCGAGATCGGGCGTGGGCCGCGCGGTCGGCGCCTCGTCAGCGTCGTCAGCGAGGTCATCAGCGGGGTCGGCAGCGGGATTGTCTGGCTGGCGAGCGGCCGACAGAGGGGTGAATGGCGAGATGAAAGGCGATGCGCTCGCGGCTCTGGGCGCATCTGACCCATCTGGCGGATCAAAGCGTCCAGAAGCGTCTGGCGCGCGGTGTTCGGCGTCCGCATCGGGCGCCGCTGGCGCCGCGTCCGCGAGCGGCTGGCGGTCGTCTCTCTTCATCTGTACTGACCCCGTCCGAGCGCGGCGCCACAACGAGGGTCGCCCGCTGTGGCGCATTATAGCCGCTCGGCTCCGCGCCACGCAACGCGGGGCGACCAATGCCGGGCGACCGGCGCCGGGGCGCGACTGGCGCACACTGGTCCGCGCCAGTTGACGAGCGCGCGCGCTTCTTGGTAGTCTACGCCCTGTAGCGCATCGTCCACGGAACATACCAGCGGCCCCAGGTGTACAGGCGCGGACCAGGAAGGGCAACACAGTGTTGAAACGCGGTAGAAAACGACGCCCCATACCGCGGCTGCAGCACGAGCAGGTGGTCGAGATCTTCGTTGACTATCACTTTGGTCGCCTCTCGCCAGAGATGAATACCGCCGTTGAGCGGCATGTGCGTTCATGCGCGCGGTGCAAGCGCGAGGGGATGACCAACGCCGCCAACGAGCGCAAAGGCGCTGTGCGCAGGCTGCGCGGCGTGCGCGGTGGCAAGCCGCTGCTGGGGCGGCGCGCGCGCAATGTCGTGCTGATCCTGACGCTGCTGCTGGCGGCGCAGGTACTCGTCTATCAGGTCATCAACGGCAGGGCCGCGGCGCTCGTCTCGCTGCTGAGCAACAATGCCGGCAATGGCGGCGACGGTGGCTCGCAGCTACCCGCTGTCACCCTGCGCTCGACCAATGCGTTCCCCCTCATCACCAGCGGCGCCAGCGCCATCGCGCTCTCCTCCGACAATAAGGAGCTGGCGGTGGCGGGCGGCGACGGGCGGCGTGAGGTCGTCGTCTGGGATGTAGCGCAGGATAAGTCGCTGCTGACGCTGGCGTGGAGCGGCGCGACCCCGCCCACCAGCATCGCGTGGTCCGAGGATGGCTCGCGGCTGGCGGCGGCGGATGGCTCGCAGCTAGTGATCTGGGATCTGACCTCGGGGGCGACGCTGTGGCAACTGACCCTGCCAGCCGCGCCCGCCATGCGCGTTTATGATGTGACACAGCAGGTGGTCGTCGGGCGGCCTGATCCGGCCAGCGCCTTCGCGTCGGGCGCGCTGGCGTGGGGCGCCGATGGCGATCTGGCCGCCGCTCCGGAGGGCGCGCTGGGTCCGGTGGGCGTCTCCACACCGCAGGCGCCCGTGGTGGGCATGTGGTCGTCGGCTGGCTCGCACATCTTCGCAGGCGACAACGCCTCGGCCCTGGTCGGCGCCTCGGACGCCGACACCAAGAGCGGCGTGGCGCTGCTCGACTGGTCGCCCGGCGGGCGCTATCTGCTATGGGGCGCGCTCTCACAGCCCATCGCAGTCGGCGCGGCCGCATCCTCCAAAACCGCCAGCCAGCCACCCGATAGCGTGGTCGCGCGGCTCGCCGGACAGATCGCTCAGGCGGGCGCGAACGCCAGCGCCCTCGCCTGGTTCGCGCCGGTCGGCAAGCGGGTCGCCATCTGCGACCAGACGACGACCGGCGCGCGCGTCAGCCTCGTGGATATTGCCACCGGGCACACTGTCTATCAGTTGGGCGAGCTGTGCGACGGGATGACCACCCACTCGGCGCTCTGGTCGAGCGACGGCGCGAACTTCTACATCATCCCGGCCAAAGGCCCAGTCGAGATCTACGCCATCCCCGCAGCCTGACCCTCACCGCAACTCTCCCTACGGATTCCCCTCCCTGAAGGGGAGGGGGCAGGGGGAGAGGTCCGTGCCTGCGAACAATCGCGTAGGCGCGCGGCGCCACTTCGCGCTCCGCTGGCGCGTATACTCCTGGGATGCGCCGTCCGGCGGGCGCATACCTGGGAGGAGGATGACATGAAATTTCTCGCGCGGGTGATCGTCTCGATCATCGTCAACGGGCTGGCGATTGGGTTGACGGCGGCGCTGCTGCCCGGCATACACATCGTGCCGTTCAGCTACACTACGCTGCTGCTGCTGGGGCTGGTCTTCGGCATCATCAACGCCATCATCCGGCCAGTGGTCAATCTGCTCTCGCTGCCGATCACCATCCTGAGTCTGGGATTGTGGCAGCTCGTGCTCAACGCGCTGATGCTCTACGTCGGCTCGCTCTTTGTCTCAGAGCTGAAGATTGACGGCTTCTGGTGGGCGATTCTGGGCGGCATCGTGATGGGCATTATCGGCTCGATCCTGGAAGCCATCTTCAAGCGCTTCATCCCGGAAGAGCCGAAGGCCAGCCGCGCCAGCTATTAGAGGAACCTCACCCCCAACCCCCTCTCCCGCGAGGAGAGGGGGCTTTGCCATATAGGCGCTTGTACCATCGGTCAGTCGAGCGAAGGGCTGAGGCCGGGCGAGGCGACCCCAGTGGCTGGCGCGAGCGCCCCAGCCTGCCAGAGCCAGCGCCCCAGCCGCAGCCAGCCAATCAACCAGGCGCCAAAGAAGGCCAGCGAACCAGCTGCCATCCCCAGCACGCCCGGCGTGCCAGTGTTGCGCAGCAGCGGCGGCGCGCCCATGTCGGTGAAGAAGTAGTAGACCACCGCCAGCGCGCCCATCACCAGCAGCGTGCGCGCCGCCGCTCGCGATGTGGCAGAACGCAGCGCCAGCAGCCCGGTGGCGAGCAGCATCAGTCCCAGCGCGGGATACGCCAGGTACGAGGCCTGATAGGCCTCGTAATCCAGCGCCTGATTGACCGCTGACGCCTGTGTGAGATTCACAACCGTCGTATTCCCCTCAGAGCTGACGCCGATCTGCGAATTGTAGCCCCAGTTCAGCGCGGCCACGATCATCACGAGCAGTGTGGCGATGGCCAGCGCGCCTGGAATCCAGACCAGCCAGCCGACCTGCTTTGCCAGCCATGAGTAGAGGCCAACAAAGCCGATCACGAAGAAGAGCCAGCCTACCGGAAGCAGCATCATCATCATGCCGACAGACGAGGACTGCATGCTGCCTGTAAGCGCCAGCCCCAGGCCAAGCAGGATGGGGCCGATGATCCAGGCGACGATGCCGATGAGGCTGACCAACCCGGTCGCGCGGAAGGCGCTTGTGTCATGGCAAACTCCAATCGTTCGGCGAGCGCGGTCAGCAGCAGATCGCCCAGCGTGCGCAGCCAGAGCCGCGCGATGCCGGCTGCGCCCCCGCATTGCGCCGCGTCGAGCAAGCTGGCGCGAAACACCTGACGCATCGGCTCGCCATAGGCACGGCGAAAACGCGCAGGATAGAGCAGCAGCAGCGCGCGAAAGAGCGCGACTGACGCCTGAACCAGCCGACCTGGCTGTGCGCGGAGAGCGCTCATTTTGCGCCTCCTGGCCCCAGCCGTGGCTGGGCGTCACCTGCCCAGCCTTCGAGCAGGCGGCGGTCGCGCGCCTGGCTGACCAACCGCGCCAGGCGCAGCGCCTCCAGGCTGGCGGCGCGCCGACCCGCGCCCGTGATGCGGTAGTAGCGGCGGCGCTCGTCGTCCAGTTCGGGGTCGGGCCGCTCATCGGACTCCTCGATCAGTCCCAGCGCCAGCATCTGCTTGATCGAGCGATAGAGCGTCCCCGGCCCCAGCTGGAATCCACCCTCGGTGGCGCGCTCCACCTCGCGCATGATGCTGTAGCCATGCCGCTCGCCATCCGCCAGCGCCAGCAAGATCTGAAACATCGCGGGTGTCAGGGATGGAGCGTCTCCCAGCGCATCGCCCATCGGTAGACCTCTCTTCGTGTGAATATAACCACGGTGGATATATCCACCACAATACTAGCAGTCCGCCACTAGTTTGTCAAGGGCGTGGCGGATAGACGCAGCGGATATACTCAGTGCTACCTGATCGAGGGTCGGCAGCGCGAACAGCGTTGCCTGCGCAGGGGAGGACGCTATGACGCAAATCATCACGTCGGCCACGATCGATCGTCCTATCGAAGCGGTATATGCGTATGTGACAACCCCAGGCCACTGGCCAGAATGGCATCCGTCGTCGCTAGGGGTCAGCGGCGCGACCGATCACTCGCTGCTGGTGGGTGAGCAGGTGACTGAGCGCTTTCTGGTGGCGGGCCGGCGCGGCGAGGTCGTCTGGACGGTGCGCGAGCGCGAGGCGCCGCGGCGCTGGGTCATCGCGGGGGTCATCACGTCGGGCGCGGGCGGGAGCGGCGTGGTGAGCTACAGCCTGACCGCGCATGGCGATGCCACCGACTTCAGGCGCGAATTCACCTATCCGCTGCCCAATCCGCTCTATGCGCTGCTCGACGCGCTACTCCTGCGGCGGCGCATCCGCGCGGAGTCAGCGGAGGCGGTGCGCCAGCTCAAGCGGCGTCTGGAGGCGAGCGCTGGCGGCTGAAGGTGACCGAAGGCGACTGATGGGGAGGATGGCGGCTGAAGCGGCTGAAGCGGCTGAAGGGCTGCATCCGCGCTTGCCAGCCAAATTCCCGATGCCAATGGCCCACAAACAGCGGCGGCGGCGCCAGATGTTGGCGTATGATGTCTGCTGGCGGATCGCATGGAGAGGCGACGCCGGAGACACCGCGCGCATGCTCGGCGCATGCTCGGCGCATGCTGGACGCGGTTTGAAGGCAGTCCGGACGTATTCCGGACGCATGCCAGAACAGCCAGGGAGCGGTCAGCGGTGGTACGTGAATTGCGTCAATTCATGCGGCCCAGACGCCCTGGAGGATTGCCATGACGTTCACAGGACATCCAATGTAGAGAGGTGTAGAGCGATGTCGTACATTGACCCGAACAGCGATACGATGACGACGGGTGGCGCAGGCGTACCGCCGCTGGTTGGCTATGGCGCGGACTCGACACTAAACACCACGTCCGGCGAGGACGCCATCCCGATGAGCGCGGGCGCGCCCGGCGGCGCGGCTGGCATGGGCGCGCCTGATCCGACCGCGTCGCCGCTGACCTTCGGCGCAAACGCCAGCGCCGATGAGCCTGACGCGATCGCCATCGAAGTGACCGAGACACAGGTCGAGGCGCTCGACGACGAGAGCTGGAATCTTCGCCGCACTGGCCTGATCGCTGGCGTGGTCGTGGCGGGGCTGGCAGCGGGCGCGGCAGGCGCGTGGTTGTTTATGAATTCGCGCCGCGCGCGACGAGCGCGGCTAGCCGCCACGCGCGACGCGCAGATCGCTCAGGCGCGCAAGCTGCTGAAGCTGATCCCAGCGCAGACACAGGCCAGCGCCTCGAAGGCAACTCCGGCGCGCCAGCGCGTGTCTGGCGCCGCCGATGCGGGCGCCGCGTGGACTCGTCAGGCCAGCCAGTCGGCGCGCGACCTGAGCGCATCGGCTGTGGCGCTGGCGGAATCCGCTGTGGCCTCCGCCCAGGAGGCGCTGGAGCGGGCGATGGTCACCAGCCAGCTCGTGCGCAACCAGACACTCAGCGCATCGCAGCTCGCCCAGGATCGCATTACCGACACGTGGGATCGCACGCGCGCGACCGCCTCGACCTCGTGGGACGCCGCCGCGCGCACCGCGAAGGTGGCCCGCGACGCGACCCGCCACACGGTGGGTGTAGCGCGCGATGCCGCGTTCCAAACCGCCGACACGGCGCGATCCGAGAGCAAGCGCACCGCCAGGACCGCCCAGGCGGGCTGGCGGCGCACGCAGCGCGCCGCGACGCGCTAGCGCATCCAGGCGCATCCATCCCATTGCCCACCTGAAGCTAACGCCGCTGTTCGCCTTCGCGCGAGCAGCGGCGTTGCGCTGTGGCGCGGCCCCCTCCACCATCCCCTCAGCCAATGCAGGAGAGGGGGTTTGGGGGTAGGAGCGATTGGCTGAGGCGGGGCGCGTCGTGCTATGCTGCCAGAGCAGCGAACGGGCATCCAGCAGGCGAGCTTTCGAGGAATCAGAGGGTCTCAGGTGATCGAGCGTCAGGGTGACGAGTGTGTCTATCTGCTCTATGAGCATCTCAGCGGCGAGGCCGATCTGCGGCATGGGGTCTTCACGCGCAAGGGCGGCCACAGCGCTCCGCCCTTCAATGGTCTGAACGTCGCCGCCACTACCGGCGATGATCCCGCCTCGGCGCGGCGCAATCAGGCAGTCGTCGCGCGGGCGATGGGGTTACCGCTGATCAGCGCGCACATCGTGCATGGCAATGAGGTCTGCGTGGTCGAGCGCGCCGCCGACGAATCCATCGAGCAAATGCGCGCGCGGCTTCGCCATATCTCCGCCGACGCCATGATGACCGCCGAGCCGGGGCTGGGCCTCTTCTGGGGCTTTGGCGACTGCGCGCCGATCCTGCTCTATGATCCGCGCCTACGGGTGGTGGCGCTGGCGCATGGCGGCTGGCGCGGCGCGGCTGGCGCGATCGGCCCGCGCACGATCAGCGCGATGTCCGAGCGTTTTGGCTCCCGCCCGGAGGAGCTGCTGGCGGGGGTCGGGCCGGCCATCCAGGCGTGCTGCTATCGCGTCAACGAGCAGGTGCGTGCGACCTTCGCAGCCAACCCGCTGGCGGCGGAGAGCGCTGTCTTCGAGCAGCGCGCCGACGCTGAGGGCCAGCCCGCGCTCTATCTGGATGTGACCGCCTCGAATGCTCGCCAACTGCTGGCGGCGGGCGTGCGGCCCGAGCGGTTGGAGGTCGCGCCCTGGTGTACGGGCTGCGCTGAAGACCTCTTCTACTCGCACCGCATGCGCGTGCACGCCGATGGCCGCTTTGGCGTGGTGATCGGGCTGGCGGCCTGAGTTGAGCGGGAAGGCGCGCGCGATGGAAGGCTGGGCTGATGCGACGCTGGCCGAGGCTGTCGAGGAGGTGCGCCTCCGCATGCGCGCCGCCGCTGGCCGCGCTGGCCGCGATCCCGCCGCGATCCGCCTGATCGCCGTGACCAAGACCGTGCCAGCCGAGCGGCTGATCGCGGCGGCGGCGCTCGGCCTGGCGACCTTCGGCGAGAATCGCGTGCAGGAGGCGCACGACAAGCGCGAGCGGCTGGCACAGCTTGCCACGGCTGATCCCGATCTGGCGCGGCTGCTGGCGAGCGTGCGCTGGGAGCTGATCGGCCACCTGCAAACCAACAAGGCAGCGCGCACGCTCGACCTCTTCGCGCGCGTGCAGTCGGTGGATAGCCCGCATCTGGCCGCGGCGCTCAGCGCGCGGGCAGCGGCGCGGGACTACACCCTGCCGATCCTGCTGGAGGTCAACATCGGGCGCGAGGCCAGCAAGTCGGGGTTCGCGCCCGACAGTGGCGAGCTGGTCGCCGCCGCGCGCGCCATCGCCGCGCTGCCAGGACTGCGCCCGGAGGGGCTGATGTGCGTCGCGCCGATCGTCGAGCGCGCGGAGGATGCGCGTCCATACTTCCAGCGGCTGCGGGCCTTGCGCGACGAGCTGCGCGCCGAAGTCCCGCTGGGCGGCGCGGGCGACTGGCGCGAGCTTTCGATGGGCATGACCGACGACTTCGAGGTCGCCATCGAGGAGGGCGCCACCTGCGTGCGCGTGGGGCGCGCCCTCTTTGGCGCACGACCGCCCGTCGCGGGCTGAGCCATCCCTGTAGCCCCCCTCTCCCGCCCCCGCGGGGGAGGGGTTGGGAGTGGGGGCGCGAAAAGCGGCGCGCTGCTTGCGCGTGCGGGTACAATACGGGACAATACGGGTGAGTAGCGCGAGCCGCGCGACGGACGCGGTGAAAGCGAGGCGACGATGGACGCGGCGGATTTCCTGCTGACGCGGCGAGTGCGGCAGAACCACGCGCTGGAGCACGCGACGGTGACGATCCTGGCGAACAAGCTGCCGGGATTGAGCGTCAGCGCGCGCTCGAATACGCGCGGCTTCACGATCTTCGCCGACCTCGATCCGGCGCTGGTGCGGCGCTGCGCGAGCGAGGCGCTGGCGCGGCTGCGCGCGGGCGAGGCGGAACTGGCCATCCACCCGAACTGCGGCACCAATCTGGCGGTCGGCATGTCGCTGGCGATGATCGGCTCGCTCTGGTCGCTGACGGCGATGCGCCCACGCACGCGCGTGGCGTCGGCGCTGGCCAGCTCGGTGGCTGGAGCGATGGCGGCGCGGCCGCTGGGCAGCCTGGCGCAGAAGTATCTGACCACTCTGCCGGAACTGGATGATGTGCGCATCCTGGATGTGCGCACGCGGCGGCTGCTGGGTCGGCGCGTCGTCGAGACGCTGACGGGCGGCGCCTAGCCCCAACGGCGCTGACTGTTCGCGCCGGGTAAACGCTTGAAGTGAGGCCGAAAGGGAGAGTCGAGCATGCCATTCTTGCAAGCTGTGGCGACGATGGGCTTGCTGCACCTCTTCATCAGGCTCTTCTTCGGCTTCCTGGTGCTGTGCTTCTTCGCGCGCATGATCCTCTCGTGGCTGGCGATGGCGATCCCCTCGCTCAGCCCCGGCAACCCGCTCGTGCGCTTTTTCGACATCATCACCGGGCCGCTCTACGACCCGCTGTATCGGGCCTTGCCCGCGTCGAGCATGGGCGCGTTTGATCTGCGCGGCATCATCGCCTTCATCTTCGCCTGGTGGGCGCTTGGCGTCACAGGCGCGCTGCTGGCCTTCGCCATCCCAACGCCCTGGTAAGCTGGTAGAGTCGCGTTGTGACCCCAAACGTCGAGCCAGCATTATCATCTCTCATGCGCGATGAGCCGGGGCGCGTAGTCCTCGCGATCCGCGTGACTCCGCGTGCTCGCCGTGAAGCGCTGGCGCTAGTGGATGGACAGGTGCGCGCGTGGCTGCGCGCCGCTCCAGTGGAGGGCGTGGCCAACGCCGCCCTCATCGCGCTGCTGGCGGATCGCCTCGATCTGCCGCGCCGCGACATCAGCATCCTGCGTGGCGAGCGGGGACGCCAGAAGCTGGTCGCCATCGCCGGGCAGACCAGCGAAACGCTGCGCGCACGGCTGCGCCTCGATCCCGCGTGAGCCAGTTCGGCCGCTTCACCGTCTCCAACTGCTTCAGCTTGGCGTGGCGCTTGCGTCTCGCGCTGTGCTGAATAGCCTGGAGCCAGTTCGCCACAGGTCAGCGCAGCGCATGGATGAAGGGGGATACGACGATGACACAAACGCTTGGCGAAGATCAGCGGCCGCGGATTGACCGGGTCGAGATCGAGGCCACCGCGCGGCCCAGCGCATCGTCGCTGTTGCCCAATCTGGAGACGCCTGAGACGCGCGATCAGCGCCTCGGCGTGCGCCGCAATGGCGCCTACAAAGAGAAAGTCACCACCCACGAGGTAGATCCGCAGGAGCGTGAAGAGCGCCGCCGCGCGCTGATCACGCTGGCGCTGGAGGTGGCGCTGGCCATGATGCTGACGCTAGCCGCGCGCCTGTGGGACTGGGCGCGCGAGGAACGCGCGCGCGCCCGCGCTGACCGCTCCCTGCGCATGCGCATCCCCGCTACGTGAGCCTGAGTCGCCACAGACGCGGCCCCACTTCCTGACCCCCTCGCCCTGTGGGCGAGGGGGAATCCGCCGCTTCCCTCCGCCGCCGCGGGAGAGGGGTTGAAGGCGCGCCGTGCTATACTGCGCTGGAAGCGCGGCCTCCGTGTGGCCACGCCTGTCGCAGCGCATCAACCACTTCCTATGCGGGAATCGGCGCCGTCGCCGATCCGACAAGAATGAGGCAGAGAGCAATGGATTTCGCCACCCGCGCGATACACGCTGGCCAGCCCGCCGATCCCAGCACCGGCGCCACCATCACCCCGATCTTCCAGACCTCGACCTATTCGCAGCAGGGGCTGGGCGAGAACAAGGGCTATGAATACTCGCGCACGGGCAACCCCACGCGCGCCGCGCTGGAGATGTGTCTGGCGGCGCTGGAGAACGCCACCCACGGGCTGGCCTTCTCCAGTGGGATGGCCGCGACGATGGCGGTCCTGAGCACGCTGCGCCCCGGCGATGAGATCATTGCGGGCGATGACCTGTATGGCGGCTCGTATCGCGCCTTCGAGCGGCTGCTGCGCCCGATGGGCGTCACCACGGTCTACGTCTCGGCGCGCGACACCGCCGCCTACGAGGCCGCCATCACCCCCGCCACGCGCATGATCTGGGCGGAGACGCCGACCAATCCGCTGCTGACGCTGGTAGACATCGCGGCGCTGGGCAGCCTGGCGCGCGAGCGCGGCCTGACGCTGGTGGTGGATAACACCTTCGCCTCGCCCGCCCTGCAGAATCCGCTCGACCTGGGCGCGCAGATCGTCGTCCACAGCACAACCAAGTACATCAATGGCCACAGCGATGTGGTCGGTGGGGCTGTGCTGACCTCGGACGACGCGCTGTGTGACGCCATCAAGTTCTACCAGAACGCCGCGGGCGGCGTGCCGGGCGCGTTCGACGCCTGGCTGACGCTGCGCGGGGTCAAGACGCTGGCCGTGCGGATGCGCCAGCACTGTGAGAACGCTCAGCGCGTCGCGGAGTTCCTGCAAGGGCATCCGCTGGTCAAGCAGGTCTACTATCCCGGCCTGCCCGAGCATCCCGATCACGCGCTGGCACAGCGGCAGATGCGCGGCTTCGGCGGCATGGTCTCATTCGCGTTCGAGGGCGAGCGCGCCGATGTGGATGTTTTCGTGCGCCATCTGCGCATCTTTGCGCTGGCTGAGAGCCTGGGCGGCATCGAGTCGCTGTGCTGCCATCCCGCCAGCATGACCCACGGCTCGATCCCGCGCGAGGAGCGCGAGCGGCGCGGCGTCACCGATACGCTGCTGCGCCTCTCAGTCGGCATCGAGGGGGCTGACGACCTGGTCGCCGACCTCGCGCAGGCGCTCGACGCGGTGGCCGCCACGCACAAGGCCACGAAGACGGAGGCGGGCGCGCGGTAGCCCCCACCTCCACGTCCTCACCCCGGCCCCCTCTCCCCTGGGAAGAGAGGAATCCTGCTCGACCGAAGGTTGACCACATGAAGCATGGTGCCCATGCGGTATGTGAGCAGGAGTCTTCTATCGCTGCTATCCGTGCCATGGGTTCCGCCTCCCTGATCATGTGTTTGAAAAGCCATCCTTTCTAGACTGGAGCCAGGCGAGCGAGAAGAAGCCGGATTCCCACGAGATAGCCGCGCCAGCTCGCGCAGGTGGGCATGGATCTGGATCCAGGTCCCATCCCGGCGCCATTGCCGAAAGTAGTAGTAGACGGTTTGCCAGGCGCCGTACTCGCGGGGCAGATAGCGCCAGGCACAGCCGCTACGGAGCACGTAGAAGACCCCATTGGTGATCCGGCGCATATCCGAGGACCGCGGGCAGCCCTGGGGTTTGCTGGTAGGGATGAGGGGAGCGAGCAGCGCCCACTCCGCGTCGTTCACGTCACTGGGGTACACTGGGATGGCCATGCCGGGATGCCCTCCGAAATCTGCGTGAGACACATGGTTTCGGATAGGCTATCTTCGGGCGGCTTTTGCTCGCTTAGCCCCTTTTCAATCACATAATTAGAGCGCACAGTGCAGACCAGCGAGACCCTGATTGAGTTGGCCGCCATCCGCTTGCTCTTACGCCGAGGGAATGAAGGCGTCACAGACAGGTGGCAGATGCAAAGGAACGGTCAATGGCGGGGTCAGGTCGCTGTATCGCGTGGCTGCATACTTCGGTGCAGGAGGGCTGCTGCAGATGCCCTGTGGTACATTATCCCCACGCCGTGCTCGATGATGAAGGGAAGGTGAGCCATGCGCGTCGCAGTTATC
>JAICVT010000570.1 GCA_025935235.1 Ktedonobacterales bacterium
CTTCCGCGCTGGCGCCCGGCTCGTGGCAATCGTGATAGCATGGCGCGGCAAGCAGGGAGCGACGCCACAGCCGATCATACCACACGAACGGCGCCAAACTGGATGGTTGCGAGCCTCTCCCCTACCCCCGCCCTCTCCCCTTCAGGGAGGGGAACCTAGAGCAAATGGCAAAGAGGTGAGGCAGACGGACTGCGTTGATTCCGCAAAGCGCCCGATCCAGCGCGCAACTCGGCTGCCAGACCTGTGCAAGCTATGCACTGGGCGCGATTGCAGTCGCCGACCTCTCATCGCAGCCGCAGCGACCAGAACAGTCCTGCGCGTGCGCTCACCCGTTCGCCCGCGAACTGGTGGGCGGCTTGCTGGTGGGCGGCTCGTAGGCGGGCGCGGGATGGGCGCGAGCCAGCCAGAGCGAGAGGGAACGCGGCTGCATCGTCTCCTCCACCACTGTCAACAGGTCCTCGCGCAGCCGCCCCAGGTCCACCTCGTCGCGCAGCGTCGCGCTGAAGGCGGAGAGCGTGCGGGCCGCATCGTACTTGCGGCGGTAGAAGCGCCGATCGATCGCGTTCTGGAGGGCGCGGCGCAGCGGCTGCACCAGCGCCGCGATGGCCAGCGTGGTGAGGACGATGATCACGGGTGAGGTCTGCCCGGTGAAGACGCGCACCAGTCCCTGTAGCGCGATTACGCCGCCGAGGTAGAGCAGCCCCAGTACGCCGGTGAGCGAGCCGTAGACCAGCACCCGGTTGATGAGCGCGTCCACATCGAACAGGTGCGAGCGCAGCAGCGCGATGCCGATGGAGATCGGGATGAGGGTCAAGCAAAGACTAATCGAGGTGCCGGCGTAGAGGGTGGCCACCGGTGAGGTCGTCGCGGTGAAGAGACCGAAGGCGGCGCCCCCGGCGATAAACGCCGCGGCGCCGCCCAGGCCAAGGCCGCTGCCCAGCACCACCCATTTCGTCTGCAGGCGCTCGGTGGGAGTGGAGACGCGCCAGTAGCGATAGACCTGCGCGACGAGGAGGGTGGCGAATCCCAGACCGCCCTGGAGCACGCCAATCCATGGATGGCTTGCCTCGAAGGCGTTCACCACGGTGGGGAGCAAGGCCCTGGGAGCCGTTATAGGAATGTAGCAGAGGATGATCCATGGGCTCCACCGCGGCACCCACTTGCCGGACGGGAAGACGAAGAAGAGCACCACCACCAACGGGAGCGCCCCGAGCCACTGGAAGAGCAGCGCGGCCGCCGGCCAGGTCGGGCGCAGCGCGCAGGCGGCGCCCAGCCAGTGCTGGTCGTTGAGGGAGGTACCCATGAGCACCAGTGCGGTGGCGGCCAGCAACGCCATGCGGTTGTCCGAGCGACGCCAGAACAGCAGCGCGGCCACCCCGACGAAGACGAGCGTTGAGTAGCACTGGACAGCGATGATCCAACTGGCGTAGAAGCCGGAGGAGACGCCCGCGGCGTGCAGCACGCCGAGCTGCGCCGCCGAGAGATACGCGTCGGCGCATCGCGGCCCGGTCTGCGGGGTGCTGAGCTGCCGGTAGGCCAGCGGCATGGCGGCTACCTGCAGGCCCACCGACACGAGGGTGAGCGCGATCCACGCGCCACGCGCCAGGGCCAGTGGCGCCCCGGTCAAGCGCGCGCCGTCCGCATGGACGCTGGGCATGGATGGCGCCAGTGGCTCCTGCATCTGAACATCCTCCCCGCGCCGGTGAAGGTCCCCTGGGCGCGTCGCAGCCAGGCGCGTCCAGGTCCGCCACTCCCGCCGATGGGAGCAGTCTACGTGCGCAGCGTCCCGCCAGCGTTACGGCAGGCGTTACGGCAGGCGTTACGGCGCGAGCGCTAAAGCACATCTTGCAAAGGAGAGGCAGGCGAACTGCGCACGAAGTCGGACGGCACGCGGGACTCGCACAGATCGCCTGCCTCTCCTTTCCGCGCTATGCTCTA
>JAICVT010000358.1 GCA_025935235.1 Ktedonobacterales bacterium
ATGAGCCGCCTCATGCTGCGGCGGATAACCCGCGCCACGGCGTGTTCCAGCCCTGCTGGATAGCTTTCAAAACAGTTTCTGAGAAAGTCATTTGGTGTCATCCCATACGAAACCAGTTCAAACCAGTGGAGATGTGACGAAGGCGAAGCAGTATATACCTCAGTGCCAGCCAACCTGGCGCCCAACAAAACAGCGACACCGATCTGTCCGACAATCGCGAGTACAGCGACGACGCGAAGCGCACGATATGAGCCTGTCACGCGGTGATCCTCTCGATAATTGCCCTGCCGCTGGCCTGATAGCAGCACGCCAGGCCAGCATAGCAGGGATTCGCTTCGGCGCCAACACCAATCTCGGCGGATCGCTACATCACAGGGCTGCCCTGCGCCGCACCGCCCGCCCAGCGCCCCCTCCCTTTTTGGGGGAGGGGGTTGTGGGAGAGGTGGTCACGTCTTCGAGACGAGCGCCAGGTGCGATGGCTCGAAGTAGCGGACGTGGCCCTGCGCCAGCGGCAGCGCCAGGTCTGGCTCCAGCGCCTTCACGAACTCGGTGTCGTGGCTGACGATGATCAGCGTTCCCTGGTAGCTGGTCAGCGCCTCGCAGACCTGATCGCGCGAGGCGGGGTCCAGGTTGTTGGTCGGCTCGTCCAGCAGCAGCGTGTTGTAGCCGCCGACCATCAGCCGCGCCAGCGCCAGCCGCGTCTTCTCACCGCCAGAGAGCGAGCCGACGCGCTGGAAGGCCTGCTCGCCAGTGAAGAGAAAGCGCCCCAGGATCGAGCGCAGTTGCGTGTCGCTCGGTGGATTGCTCCGCTTGACCGGCGCGTCGGCCACCGCCAGCCGCATCTCCTCCAGCAGGGTCAGGCGCATGTGCAGCGACTCGTGCTCCTGCGCGTAGTAGCCGATGTCCACCATCTGGCCGACCTCCACGCGCCCGTGCGTCGGCGGGATCATCCCCGCCAGCGTTTTGAGCAGCGTGGTCTTGCCCGCGCCGTTGCGCCCGATCACCACCAGCCGCTTGCCGCGCTCCAGCTCGAACGAGAGGTTCTGGAAGACCATCGGCCCGCCATAGCTCTTCGCCAGCCGCTCCACGCGGTAGACGATGCGCCCGCTCTGGCGCGCCAGCGGCAGATTCAGCTTCATGGCGCGCTGGCGATGCGGCAGCGCCGAGGCGTCGGGCAGGTCCTCGCGCAACCGCTCGATGCGGTGATCGAGCACTTTGGCCTTGCGCGCCAGCTTGGCTGTCTTGCCGCGCGCCCAGTCGGCCTGCGTCTGGAGCTGCGTGATCTTCTCCTGCTTGCGCTCCATCTCGGCGACGGCGCGCTCCTCCGACTCCTCGCGCTGGCGCTGATACGAGCTATAGTTGCCTGTATACATCGTCAGCGAGTGGCCCAGCGCGTCCAGATGCAGCACCCGCGTGATGGCCTGATCCAGCAGTTCGAGGTCGTGCGAGACCAGCAGTACGGTTCCCTCGTAGCGCCCCAGATAGTCCATCAGCCAGAGCGTCGCCGGACCATCCAGATGGTTGGTCGGCTCGTCCAGCAGCAGCAGATCGTGCGTGGCGAAGAGCGTGCGCGCCAGCGCCAGCCGTGTCTTCTGCCCGCCAGAGAGCGACGTCACCGGGCGATCCAGTTCAACATCGCCCAGCCCCAGCCCTTGCAGCAGCTCCGCCATCTCGTGCTCGGCGGCATAGCCACCCGCCTGCTGAAAACGTTCCTCCAGCTCGCCGTAGCGCCACAGCAGCCGCTCCAGCGAGTCGTCGTCCGACGCTGCGCCGCCACGCTTGCCGCCGCGATGGCCATTGGAGGCGCTGGCAGCCACCTCGGCTGGCTCCGGCGCGCTCGTGAGCGCCATGCGCGCCTCGATGTCGCGCAATTGCGCGCTGAGCCGCGCCAGATCGCGCCCCGCCAGCATCACATCGCGCACGGTGACCGGATCGCCGTCGTCGTTGGCGCCCGCCAGCAGATCGTCGGCCAGCCGCTCTTGCCCCAGATAGCCAACACGCCTGGGACGGATGATGCTACCGCTATCAGGATCGAGCGCGCCGCGCAGCGCATGCAGCAGGGTGGTCTTGCCCGCGCCATTCACGCCGACCAGGCCAACCTTCTCGCCCCGACCAATCAGAAAAGAGGCATCGTGAACCAGGGTGCGGCCACCCCGGCTCAGCGCAACGCCTCGCGCTTCCAGCATAACAATCTGTCCTCTTCCACTCCCGCCCGCACTGCGCCCGCGCTCCCGTCAGGGCGCAGAGCGACATCGGGCGCACAATCCGTCTGTGGCTCGTTTCGGATGGGGTGGAGGGCTGCCCTTGATGGCTCGCTCGACGCTCCGACCGCTGCGCTCAGGTCAGAGTCAGACCTGATGAAGCCTGGGAGGGGGTCGGGCTGGCGTGTCATGCGACCGTGGGGATGATGAGACGCTCCACTCGCTGGAAGGACTCACCGGGCCGCTGGACTTGCAGGATGTCTCGCCGCATGACGAACGCCGCACGCTTGCTCAAAAAGGGCGCACTCCACCCCGGAACTAGGGGCGAACTGCACTTGTGAGCAATGCGTAGGGCAACATGCGCGGGCTAATCCTCTCGTTTATGAGGTCTCTCGAACGCCATCACCCAGGGTGATAAGGGCGCGCCCATAGGTGGGCTGACCAGCATATGGTATCGCGTGCGAAGTCAGCCCGTCAAGCGCGGTGGGACGAACCCTCACCCCAGCCCTCTCCCTCTGGGAGAGGGAGCCGGAAGGGGCGCCGCATTTCGCCATGTGGATCCTCGGCATGCGCGACGGACGAAGCTTCCCTCTCCCGCAAAGCGGGGGAGGGGCTGGGGGTGGGGGCCTCACCCGCCGCGAACCGCCTTCACCACCTCGCGGAAGTGGGCGTACTTGCGCTGATAGAAGTCGTCGCTGGACGGCTCGATGACCGTCGCCCCCTCGGTTGGCGCCTGTGCCAGGTCGTCCCACGAGCGCAGACCCGTCGCGATCTCGCCCAGCGTCACCGCGCCTACCACCGAGGCATCCACTGCGCCGCGATACTCCAGCGGGATGCCAAAGACATCCGCCGTCATGCGACGAATCCACTCCGGCTCCAGCACCTTGCCCGATGAGATGATGCGCTCTGGCTTGCCCAGCTCCTCGAAGACGCCCGATGCGATCCAGTAAGCATTCAGGATGATGCCTTCGACGGCGGCCCGCATGACATCCGCCGCCGTGTGGGTCAGCCGCAGCCCGATGCAGGCCGCGCTGGCGCTGGCGTCCCACAGCGGCGCGCGCTCGCCCGCCACATAAGGCAGGCAGATCAGGTCGGGGTCACGCCGCGCCTGCTCCGCACGACGCATCATCGCCAGAAACGCCGACTCATCCACCGGGTCTGCCGGACTGTGCGCCGGGCGGCCGCTGAGGATGTTGTGGAACAGCCAGTCTATCACCACCCCGCCGCTGTTGCTCGGCCCGCCCACGATGAAGCGATCCTTATCGAGCACGTAGCAGAAGGAGCGCGTCGCGGGATCGGTGAACGGCTTCTGGCTGCCGCCGCGCACCGCGCAGCTCGTGCCGATTGTCATCGCCATCCGCTTGCCGTTGATCGCGCCGACGCCCAGATTCGCCAGCACGCCATCCGAGGCGCCGATGGTGAAGGCAGTCTCGGCGCTGATCCCCGCCTGCACGCTCCACCCGCCAGAGACGCCCTTCCGCGTGGTGGTCGTCGGGACGATGGTCGAGAGGCGATCCGCCGAGATGTGCGCCAGATCCAGCGCGCCGCGATCCCATCCGTCCTCGCGCAGGTTGTAGAGTCCGGTCGCGCTGGCGATGGAGGCGTCCACCTGCCATGCGCCGAACCACTGCCGCCAGACCCATTCCTTCAGCGAGACGAAGCGCGCGGCGGATTCGAAGATGCGCGGGCGCGCGCGCCGCAGCCAGAGCAGCTTGGGCAGCGGCGCCATCGGATGAATCGGCGTGCCGGTGCGCGCGTAGAGCTGGCGCCCCGCGTCGGAGTCCCACAGCGCGTGGGCGTCATCGCGGGCGCGGGTGTCCATCCACGTCATCGCGCCCATCAGCGGGCGGTCGGCGCTATCCACCGGCAGCAGGCTGTGCATCGCCGCGCTGAGCGCCACCCGCTCCACACTGTAGCCGCGCGATTGCGCCTGGCGTCCCGCCTGGCCAATGGTCTGCGAGACGGCGCCGAAGACCTCGACCGGATCCTGCTCGGCGGCGCCCTGCTGGTCATGCGTCAGGTTCAGCGTTTCTTCGGCCCGCGCGATCTCGTGGCCGCTCGCGTCGAAGGCAATC
>JAICVT010000521.1 GCA_025935235.1 Ktedonobacterales bacterium
CGCGCTGGGACTGAGCGCGCTTGGCGGCGCGGACATCGCAATCCAGAACTGGGTGCGCGCCGGACATCGTGGCCCGACGCTCACCTCGCTCGTCTTCGGGATCTTCATCGCCAGTGTGATCGTGCTGGTCACCTGCCTGGGTTATTTTGCCGCCCGCACGACAGGGTATCTGGCCGATGGCGTCTGGGCGGGCGCGCTCGCCGCCGGACTGCTCGGCGCGCTCATGGGGATATACAACCAGGCGCAGGGCTTTCCGACCTCGACTCCTGCGCGGCCAGAGGAGAGTGGGGTGAACATCATCATCGCCGTCATCCTCGTGCTGTTCAATGCCTGTTTCTTCGGTGGTCTCGCCGCGCTCATCAGCGCATTAGGAAGCCTGTTCGGGCGGAGCGCTTACGAAGGTGTGGGCGATGACTGACACGCGACTGCGAGCGGTCGCCTGTCAGTCATTCTCCTGGCGCCAGCCCGCCGTCGGTTTCGGCCATGAACTCGTGGTGGCCGATGCCCAGTGTCTTGATCCAGCGCTGCTGGCCCAGCGTCAGCCCGATGAAGAAGCCCAGCTCGACCAGCTCCGCGTCGCTGAAGTGTTCGTGCAGCTTCTCCCACAGCGCGTCGTCGGCCAGCGAGGCCTCCCAGACGATGGCGCTGGTATAGGTGAGCGCGGTCTTCTCGCGCTCGGTGAACTCATCGGAGTCGGCGTAGTGCAGCAGCTTGGTGTACTTCGCCTCTGGAATGCTCCCCGATCCAGACCGGACCGATCGCTGCGCCCCTCAATACTCGCACTCGATGGATTGCGAGACGTAGACGCGGCACAGCTCCTTGAGGTTGTGGTCGAGCACGCCCTCGCGGAAGGTGGTCATCCAGGCCTGCGAGAAGGCGCGGATGACGGCTGGCACATGCGCGCGGATCGCCTGGCTCTCTGGCCGCGGCGCGCCATGCAGGCGGGCGTCCTCCAGGTAGCCGAGGATCTCTGGATCGGTGATCGAAGCGGGGTTGGGGTAGGGAATGCGCGGCATAGCGTCGTCTCCAATCGTGTCCCAGCGTGGCGTAGACGAACGATTGCTCAGACGATAGCACGGCAGGAGTGGTTCGTCAATGCGCCACCAAACAGCCGTCAGCCGTGACGCGAGGCGTCAGCTGCTCAGTAGAAATGCGTTTGGCATACTTGCGCATCGTCAATGCGTTTGGCATACTTGCGCATCGTCAATGCGTTTGGCATACTTGCTTTCAACCATACGTCGTCGCGTTTCTCGGTATCTTGCGCGCTGGCAGGCTCAGGCTCGTGGTCAGACTGTAGTGGCGGGGGCAGAATGATGACGACACCAACGACACCAGCGACTCCGGCGACGATCTTCATCTCATACCGACGAGCGGATAGCAGCGAGAGCGCTGGGCGGATCTATGACCGGCTCATCGAGCGCTATGGGCGCGAGCGCGTCTTCAAAGATGTGGATTCGATCCCACCTGGCGTACCCTTCCCGGAGTACATCGTCGAGTCCATCGGGGCGAGTGATGTGGCGCTGGTCATCATTGGGCCGCGTTGGCTCGACGCCTCGGTCGGCTTCGCGCGCCGCCGTCTGGATGATCCCGCTGACTTCGTGCGCGTGGAGATCGAGACAGCGCTGCGGCTGGGCATCGCGGTGATCCCGGTGCTGGTGACGGGCGCGACGCTGCCACCCGCGCGGCGGCTGCCGGAGAGCCTGCGCCCGCTCGTCACTCAGAATGGCGTGTCAGTGCGGCCCGACCCCGACTTTCACCGCGACATCGAGCGGGTCTACAGCGCCATAGACTACTGGCAGGGCAAGCCGCGTCGCTCGCAGGTTGGCGTCTCAGCGCCCACACAGGCGCCTGCTCCGGCGAACACCGCTGAAGCGCCCGCCGCGCCGCCTATGACTGAATTACCCTCATCCGCGAAGCTGAAGGCGTCCGCGCCGCCAGCGATCGGTTCCAGCAGGTCCAGCGCTGCGGCGCAGCCGACGCGAGCGGTCGCGACCACACTCATGGATCACCCTCCCAAGCCCCGCCGACCGCGCCCGCTGGCGCCCATTCTTTCGATCATCGCCGCGCTGGTCGTGCTGGCCATCTCATTCGGGCTGCTGCACTCTTTCGCTCCCACGCTCTTCGCGCAGGCGAATATCCCGGCGACCGAGACGGCCAATGCAGATGCCAGCACGGCCACCAGCCAGGCGAAAGGCGCACAGGCGACGCTCACGGCGCAGGCGGGCATCGCCAGCAAGCCATACGCGCCCACCGGAGTCGGCCCATGCGACACAGTCGACCCGCCGTATTCACGGGACTCGCGCGCCTACTGGTATTGGAGAGCTGGCAGCGGCGTCACGTGTTCTTCTGATGGAACAGTCGCCACCATTCCTTCGGGCAGGTATGACTTCCTGGATTTTTATGGC
>JAICVT010000156.1 GCA_025935235.1 Ktedonobacterales bacterium
ATGAAAGACCCGCGTCGTCCGATTGGGTCGTTCCTCTTCATGGGGCCAACCGGCGTCGGCAAGACGGAGCTGGCTCGCGCGCTGGCCGCCGAGATCTTCGGCAGTCAGGACGCGCTGATTCGGCTGGATATGTCGGAGTACATGGAGGGGCACACGGTCTCGCGGTTGTTCGGTAGCCCTCCGGGCTATGTCGGCTACGACGAGGGTGGCCAGCTCACCGAGCAGGTGCGCCGACGCCCATACAGTGTCGTGCTCTTCGATGAGATCGAGAAGGCGCATCCAGAGGTCTTCAACGCGCTGTTGCAGATTCTGGATGACGGGCGGCTGACGGATGGCCAGGGGCGCACGGTGGACTTCAAGAACACCGTCGTCATCATGACCAGCAACGCCGCCACGGAAGACATCCGCCGCGCCAACATCGGCTTCGCGCCCAGCAAGTGGGGCGACGCCGAGAACGCGGAGGATAGCGCCGAAGCCCAGCGCCGCGCCAAGGCGATGGAGGGACTGCGCCGCGCCTTCCGACCGGAGTTCATCAACCGTATAGACCAGATCGTCGTCTTCCACTCGCTGGGACGCGACGAGCTGCGCAAGATTGTTGACCTGCTGCTGGAGCAGTCTGAAACCCGCCTGCGCGAGCAGGGGATCGAGCTGAAGTTTGGCGATGACCTGCGCGAATATCTGATGCGCGTGGGCTTCGATCCAGAGTTCGGGGCGCGACCGCTGCGCCGGGCCATCCAGACGCACGTGGACGATACACTGGCGGACGCGCTGCTCAACGGCGCGGTGCAGCCAGGGCAGACGGCCACGCTGACGGTGGAGAACGATGTGGTGAGAGTGACGGCTACCGGCGAGCCGATCGCGCGTGCCGCCGCCAACCCACAGCTGCATCCCCAGCAGGCGTAATACATCTCGCCTGAAATATCACCGAGGCCCTCATTCCCACGCAAGCGGGAGTGGGGGCCTTGTTCGTGTTCTGGCGGCTGGCGCTACGGGCAAGCGCACAAACATGAGTTACTTTTCGATGCGTGCTGGGTGTTGATGAGTAGAGAGCGACGGCGACAGTTCGGAGGACAGAACACCTTGAATAGCACGATTGCGAGCGGCGGTGCGGCTCTGACCACGCTTCTCCTGCGCATGCGGGTACCCACGAGCGCGGCGCCGCTCGCCAGCGTGAGACGATTGCGACGTCTGCCACTCACATCGGCGTTGTCCGCATTTGCCTCTGTCCAGGAGGGCGAGACGAGTGTAGAGCAGGACTTCGAGCGCTTCATTCAGCTTCACGAGCGCGACATCTTTGGCTACCTCTGGCGCATGACTGGCAACGAGCAGGCGGCATACGATCTCAGCCAGGAAACGTTTCTGCGGGCCTGGCGCTACTTCGCGAAAGTGCGCGCCTACGACCAGCCGCGCGCGTGGCTGCTGCATGTCGCTACGCGCGTCGCGCTCAACTATCGCCGCGACCGCCGCGCCGATCCCCAGCGGCTCGATCTCGCCGAGGTGGGTGAGGGCCGCATGGTCGCGCAAGATCATACGGCGCGACTGGCGGAACGCGAGATCATCGAGGCGGCGTTGTTGTCGCTGCCCAGGCGACAGCGCGCGGCGCTCATCCTGCGCGATGTCTATGGCTACCGCTCGGCTGAGATCGCGTGCTTCCTTGGCATCTCGTCAGCCGCCGCGAAAATGACCATCTCACGCGCCCGCGAGCAGTTTCGCGCGCAGTACGACCAGGAGGAGGCGGGCGAATGAGCAGTATCCAGACGGCCTGCTCGTTGCACGTGCGAGCCGAACAGGTGTCGGCGCTCTATGATGGTGATCTCGACACCGTGGCAGCGGCGGCGCTGCGCGAGCATCTGGTGACCTGCGATGTCTGCCAGCAGCGTCTGGCGTCCTACGCCCGTATCTCGAGCATGCTGCGCACACAGACCACGCCGCAGCCTGATGTGTGGTTACGGCAGGGCGTCCTGGCAGCGCGCACGCAAAGCGCAAGCGTCAGCCGCGCTGGGGCGGCGTGGCGCGTTGTCGCAATCGCGGCTGCCATGCTCGTGGTTGTTGGAGGCTTTGCGGGCGTCCTGCTGCGTCAGGCGAGGCCGCATCGCATCGCGGCGTCATCCCGGCCAACCGTTGTCGTGCAGGTCCAAACGCCAACCACCGAGCCGCTGCCTCCCGGATGGACAACGCTGCTACCAGGGCGCCGATTCTCCGTCGGCGGCTCGCGTGGGCTGGCGGTCAGTCGCGCGCGACCGGGGCGACTGGTGGGATGCAGCGTATCCGGGCCATACGGAGCGCAGGCTAGCGACCAGACGCTTGAGATCAGCGACGATGGTGGCCAGACCTGGCGGGAGTCGCCGATCCCGAACCTTCAGCCAGCGATGAACTGCGTCGTCGTCGTGGATCAGGTTCACCCCGATACCTTCGTTGTTGGCGATCAGATAAGCTCTTTCGGCCCGAGTGGAGACAACCAGCTCGACATCACTACCGATGCAGGCCACACCTGGCGCCTGCTCACGATGCCAACTGGTCGGTTCAACCTGGACACCTTTAGCTTTCAGGGACCCACGCTAGTTGACGACCATCTCATCGGCATGGTGATGCTCAATGTCGCTGGCGAGACGACGTGGAGGTGGGGTGATCTCTCGCTCGATGGCAAACTGACATTTCTGGATTCGATGCTGCCCTATCCCGACGCTGTATCCAGACAAAATGGGATCATGGCGTTTGCGGTTGACCCTACTGATGCCTTACGCATCTACGCCGTGATAGCGAGTAAGTATGATCCAGCGCATCCATCCAGCGACATCTATCTGTACACCACGACCAACGCAGGCGCAACATGGCATGAGACACACGATTTTGCCTTTGGCGGACGCATCCAACTCTGGGCGCCGGCGCCAGGCGCGCTCTATTTCTGGGTCGCTTATCCAGAAAAGTCACCAACCGGGAATCCTCTTCAGATGAGCACAGATGGCGGTGTGACCTGGCGTGATGTGACCCCTGCTGGTCTGGCGATTGACTCTGTCTGGTTTGGCCCCGATGGTCAGATTGTGCTGCTAGATGTTCCCACTGGCTTCTCAACAGCCAGGCTGGATGAGCTGGATCCGGCCACAGGCAAACTCACGCCGCTGGGTGCGTTTCCTCCGGCGTCTACCACTGGATACGAGACAATCATCTCTGGCGGCGCCGATCCGCGGATCATCGTCGCCGACCCCAACACCACGTTCGCGTGCCCGTTACCCTGACACCCCTGCCTCAGCCGTCCCTGCGTACATCCGCTCGCTCGGCGCCATATCCCCGCCGCGAGTTCCCCTCCCTGAAGGGGAGGGGGCAGGGGGAGAGGTCAATCCGCCGCCACTGGGCAGTAGCGCAGAATCCACTCATGCTCCAGCGCGATGGCCCGCACATGCTGGCGCGGCGTGGCGTGGACGCCGTGGCTGGCGCCGGGCATCCGCACGAAGTCCACGGGCGCGCGGTCGAACTTGCGCAGCCAGGTGTACAGCTCCTCGCTCTGCGAGATCGGGCAGCGATAGTCGTTCTCGGCGGCGATAATGCGCAGCGGGGTGGTCATCAGCGCGGCATAGGTCAGCGGCGAGCGCTCGCGATAGTGGTCCTCGCGCTCCCACGGCCAGCCGTAGTCGCCCTCCGCCCAGACGCTATCAATGTCGCCCGTGCCGAAGCTGGTCAGCAGGTTGGTGACGCTATTGACGGTCACGGCGGCGCGGAAGCGGTCGGTATGCCCGATGATCCAGTTGGTCATGTAGCCGCCATAGCTGCCGCCGAAGACCGCCATGCGCGCCGGATCGAGCCTGCCACGCGCCAGCGCCGCATCCACCCCCGCCATGATGTCGCGGTAGTCACCGCCGCCCCAGTCGTGGTCGCAGGCCTGCGCGAATCGCTCGCCATAGCCCACGCTGCCGCGCGGATTGACGTAGAGCACGGCATAGCCACGCCCGACCAGCGCCTGCACCGTCAGGAAGAAGGTCTGGCCATACGCGCCGTGCGGCCCGCCGTGAATCTTGAGCGCCAGCGGCGCGCCGCTGGCGGGCGCCTGCGCCGGGCGATAGAGCCAGCCCTCGACCGGCCAGCCATCGAATGAGGCGTACTCAAAGCGCTCAGGCTCGGCCAGCTCGCGCGCGGCCAGCAGATCTGCATTGAGCCGCGTGAGTTGGCGCGGCGGGCGATTGGCCCCGATGGCGTACTCCCAGATGTCCCACGGATGCGTGGGGTCGCAGCGCGCCGTGTAGATGCGGCTGGCGTCGGGCGCGAGCGCGAACGTCTCGGCGTGGGCGTCCTCGCCCGGCAGCGCCGTCTCCAGCGCCGAGCCATCCGCCGCCGCGCGCAGCAGATCAACGCCGCCACGCCGCTGTGCCAGCGCATAGACCCACTGGCCATCGGGCGACCACGCGGGCAGCCAGCCCTCCGGCCCTGGGATGTCGTTGTAGACGCCGACCTCGGCGGAGAGGTCGCGCCCGGCGAAGAGATTGCGCGGCTCCGAGCCATCCAGCCCGACCACCAGCAGCTCCACGTTGTAGAACGAGTGCGCGGCGATGCGTGGCGTGGCGACGCAGGCCAGCCGCTGGCCATCGGGCGACCAGACCGGGCGCTCGATGGCGCGCGACCCGTCAGTCAGGCGACGCAGGTCGCGCGTCGCCTGATCGAGCAGCCAGAGGTCAGCGGTCATGTTAGCGTCGCGGTCAGGCGCATGGTCGCTGACGAAGACGACGCTGCGGCCATCGGGTGAGCAGGCGGCCTGCATGTCGTCGTAGTCGCCATCGGTCAACTGCTCGCAGCGGCCATCCGCCAGCCACACGCGAAAGAGCTTGCCGCGCCCTTCCAGATAGCCCTTGCCATCCCAGCGATATTGCAGCCGCGTGATGACACGCGGGCGGTTCGCCTCATCTTTGCGCTCACGCTCGCGCTCGGCGGCGGTCAGCGGACGCTCCAGCAGCGGCTGCTCGCCCGCGCGCGTCTCGCTGACGAAGCCGATCCACGCGCCATCGGGCGACCAGAATGGCTCGCTGGCGCCGCGCCGCGTCAGGGTGAGGCGGCGCGCGTCACCGCCATCCAGCGGCAGCAAATAGAGTTGCGCCGTCTCGTCCTCGCGGTCGCTGATGAAGGCCAGGGTGCGGCCGTCGGGCGACCAGCGCGGGCTGGAGTCGCGCTTCGCGCCGCTGGTGAGTTGGCGCTGCTCGCCGCTGCGCACATCCAGCAGCCAGATCGCCGAGCGAATCTCGTTGGCCTCGCGGTCGGCGCTCTGCGCCACGTAGGCGATGAAGCGGCCATCGGTCGAGAGGCGCATGTCGGTGAGGAAGCGCAGATTCCAGTAGTCGTCGAGGACGAGAGGGCTGGACGCCATCACGAGCGGCTCCTTTGGTTCGTTGGATTCGAGTGCGGCGGATCAGCGCATGTCGCGAGCGCCGGGCAAGACATGGCGAAGTCGGCGCCGCATCCGCGCCGGAGACTTGGGCCGTGGGTTCGCCTGCCGCAGGGATCGCGCGGATCGCGACAGGAATGGTCACGGCGAAGGTCGCGGAGAGATTGTAGCATGCGGCGCGCTCCTGACAGGGATCGTCAGGGAGAGGCGGGCGCGCCCACAAAACAACCCCACCACTGTCGCCAGCGGTGGGGATGCGGGGAGATGTGGGACGAGCTTCTGCGCAAGCGCGTGCATCTATCATCTTCAAATACACGGCGGGTTACACTCCTGGATGCTGCTGGATGCGCCGCGTCCGCTGCCCCACTCACGGCGAGCTGGCGCCTGATGCGCCTGATGGGCTGGCCGACGGGTCGGGCGTCGCCGATGCGCCAGCGGTGGGGCTGGGCGTCGGGCCAGGCGCCGGAGTTGACGAAGCGGTCGGCGATGGGGCAGGCGTAGGAGTTGTCGCCGGAGTTGGCGAAGCGGTCGGCGACGGAGTTGGCGTCGGTGTCGTGGCGGGCGTCGCGGTCGGCGAAACGGTTGGCTCAGCCGTCGGCGTTGGCGTGGCGGTGGAGGTCGCGGTCGGGCTGGGCGTGGCCGTCGCCTGCGGCAGCGCGACTGGAAACGAGCCGGCGGGCGCGGTCGGCGATGGCGTCGGCGTGTGCGTGCTGGTGGCCGCCGGGCGGATGGCAGGCTGCTCGGCCGGTCGGCCGGTCGGCGCGGCGGAGCCGAAGCCGGGATGCGCGCTGAGATACAGCACACCGAGCAGCGCCGCGCTCAACACCAGCGCCGCGCCGATCACCATGCCCACCGCGACCAGCAGCGCGCCACGCGCCCCAGAGCGCGCACGCGCGGCGCGGCGCATCGGTCTGGTCGGCTGATCGGGCGAGGCGGCCTCCCAGCGCGTGGGCCAAGCGGCGGGCCGCTCTACCGGGCGGTTAGGCTCGGTGATGCCGTCATTTTGATAGGGTTCGTCTTGATAGAATTCGTCATGCTCCATAGGCGCTCGCGCCTCGCCCTCCTTGCGAATCCTTTCGCTTTGCTTGCGCTTTCTCCTTGCGCGCGGCTTCCGCCGCTGTGGTAGGCTATCGCATCTCGCGCGCCAACCCGCTGATGAGCGCGCTGGCGTCTTCGGGCGCGCGCTCGCTAAAATGTGGGGCATGGAAGCCTCGTGGAAGCCTCGTGGTGGTCTGGTCGGCGCCTGGAGAGCCGCAATGGAGACGAGAACGGATCGGCTGCTGCTGCCGCTGGTGGCGCTGGAGGCGGCGCTGGGCGCGCGCGTGGCGCTGCGGCTGCTGCGCGGCGCCCGCGGCGGCGTGCGGCTGGCCCCGACCGATCAGCCGCCAGCGCCGGATCAACGCATCGGCGCGCTGCTGCCTACGCTGAACGAAGCGCGGCGCGTCGGCCTCTGCCTGGAGGGTTTGCTGGCGCAGGGGCCGGAGGTGGGCGAGATCATCGTCGTGGACACCGGCTCGACCGATGGCACGCAGGCGTTGGTAGCGGGCTACCAGCTCCGTGATCCGCGCGTGCGCCTGCTCGACGCCGCGCCCATCCCGGACGGCTGGAACGGCAAAGCCTGGGGGCTGGCGCGCGGCCTGCGCGAACTGGATCCGCGTTGCCGCTGGGCGCTGACGCTGGACGCCGATACGCGCCCGGCGGCGGGACTGGCGCGCGCGCTGCTGGCGCATGCCATGCGCTCCGACGAAGCGGCCTTCAGTGTCGCCGCCCGGCAGGAGATTGCGGGGCTGGGCGAGGCGCTGCTGCATCCGTCCATGCTGACGACGCTGGTCTACCGCTTCGGCCCACCGGGGCGCGCTATCACCCGCGTCAGCCAGGCGCAAGCCAACGGCCAGTGCGCGCTCTATCGCCGCGACGCGCTGGAGGCGGTCGGCGGGTTCGCCGCCGTGCGCGAATCGATCTGCGAGGATGTCACGCTGGCGCGGCTGCTGATCGCGAAAGGCGCGGTGGTCGGCTTCTACGAGGCGGGCGATCTGATCCGCACGCGCATGTATGACGGCTGGCGCGCGACCTGGCGCGGCTGGACCCGCTCGCTGCCGATGCGCGACCGCTTCTGGGGCGTAGCGGGCTTCGTCGGCCTGCTGGAGGTGACATTCGCGCAGGCGCTGGCTCCGCTGACGGCGCTGGCGCTACTGGCGACCCAGCGGCGGCCCACCACGCCCCGGCGCGCGGCGCTGCTCGGCGTCACGCTGGGGTTGACGGCGCTGCGGCTGGGAACGCTGGCTGGCACGGCGCGGGCCTACACGCGCCGCCCGTGGAGCTACTGGCTCTCGCCGCTCTGCGATCTGCCGGTGGCGCTGGGGCTGTGGGTGAGCGCGCTGCGGAGGCGGCACGAGTGGCGCGGGCGCATGCTTGTGCGTGGCGCGGAGAGGAGGCAGGCATGGTAAACCGGCTGATGGGCTTGCGACGCGAACTGAAGCTCGTCGCGGTCCTCTTCGTCGCGCATCTGGTGGCGCTGGTCTTCGCGCTGACGGGCGTGCTGGTCTTCATGGCGCATCCCGCGCTCATCAGCAGCAGCCCGCTGATCCAGCAGAGCTTCCCCTATGGCGAGAAGCTCGGTGGCATGGTCTACATCCTGCTGGGCGCAGCGACGCTGCTGGCGTTTGGCGCGGCTACCCTCGGCCGCCGCAAGACGGCCATCTTCTTCGCCGTCGCCACGCTGCTGCCGCTCACCGCTGAACTGATCGGCACCAGCACGGGCTGGCCCTTTGGCCACTACGCCTATACCGATCTGCTCGGCGCCAAGGTGCTGGGCAGGGTACCGTTCACCATCCCGCTCTCGTGGTTCTACATGGGTTTCACGTCCTATCTGCTGGCCAGCGCCATCATCGGCGCGCTGCGGCTGCGCGGGCGTACGCTCTGGAGCCTGGCGCTGGGCGCGTGGCTGCTGGTGGCATGGGATCTGGCGCTCGATCCCGCGATGGCGCGCAATGCCGTCTTCCCTTTCTGGACGTGGTATACCCACGGCGTCTACTTCGGCATGCCGCTGCGGAACTTCGTCGGCTGGTGGCTGGTGGGCTTCCTCTTCATGGGCCTCAGCCGCTGGCTCTGGCGCGCCGATGCGCCGCGCGATCTGCCCATCTGGCTGCCGCTGGGAATGTATCTGGCGAACATGCTCTTCGCGATGGCGCTCAGCCTCAGCGCGGGGCTGTGGCCGCCGCTGCTGATCGCGCTCGCGCTGGGCGTGGCCCCGGCGGCGCTGGCGCTGCGCATGGCGCGTGGGCCGCGTGGCGTTGGCGGGCCAGATGACCAGCCCGCTCCGCAGCTTACCCCGGCGCCCACGCTATGACGGCTGCCGTGACCGCCACGCAGACGGCGCGCTCGGTCGAGGCCATCGCCTACCGCGCCATTGACCTCTACACGCGCCGCACGCTGGCCCGCGAGGTGGAGCTGCGCGTGGAGGGCGGTGAGCGCCTGCCGCGCGCCGGGGCGACGCTGATCGTCGCGCATCACTACCATCACCTGCATGATGGGCTGATCCTGCTGCGCGAGTTGCGGCGCGCGCAGCGGCGCCCGGCGCACATCTTCGTCGCGCTCGACTGGACTCGCACGGCGCTGCAACGCCGGGGGATGGAGCTGGCCTGCCGCCTGGCGCGCTGGCCTGCCATCCTGCGCACCGACGACTTCGCGCTGCGCCAGGGCGTCTACGACGGGATCAGCGCCTATCAGTTGCGCGAAGCGCCCGCTATGCTGCGCGCCGCGACGCGGATGTCGCTGGAGTTGCTGCGCGCGGGCGAGACACTGGTCATCTTCCCCGAGGCCTACCCAAGCGTCGATCCCTTCCCCACACCCAAGGCCGACGGGCGCGCATTTCTGCCCTTCGAGCCAGGCTTCGTGAAGCTGGCGCAGCTTGCCGAGCGCGACGAAGCGACACAGGTGAGCATCGTCCCGACTGGCCTGGCCTACCAGCGTCTGCTGGGCGAGCGCCCGCGCTGGCGCGTGACGCTGCGCTTTGGCGAGGCGGCGAGCATTGCGCCGCGCGCCAGCCACGCCGAGGCGCTGGCGCTGGCGGCGCAGATCGAGCGGGCGGCGCGCGCACTCTCGGCGCTGCCCACTCCGGCGGGCGCCGCGCCCGGCGAGCGCGCCTGAGCGGCGCTGGCATGCGTGCGGTGTGGTATGGTAAGCAGAGAGGCGTCATCTGAACCCTGCCGCTGTTCCCGCAAGGTCGGCTGAGGGGAGGGGTCGCGCGATGTTCAGGATCACCAGGCCGATTGAGTCATGTATTGATCTGCTGATTGA
>JAICVT010000507.1 GCA_025935235.1 Ktedonobacterales bacterium
CGTGGGTGTTGGCGCTGGCTGCCCCTCCCCAACCCCTCCCCCGCTGCGGCAGGAGAGGGGCTTTCCGGAGCCTCCTCTCTCCCGCGAGGCGAGGGGCTGGGGTGAGGTCTGGCAGGCGCTCACACCACGTCAGGGCGCGGGCCAGCGAGGCGGCGCGCCTGGCGCTGGCTGCTCCACTGGCGTCGTGCGACTGCTCCGATGCGCGTAGGCGTGGGTGTAGCGGGTAGCGCGCAGTTGGCCAGCCTGCGCCGCCATGCCGATCAGCGCGAGTACGAGCGTCAGCAGCGAGAGCCAGCCCGACGCGCGAATGACCTCCAGCGAGCCACCGGTCGCGCTCGCCTGGAGCGCGGGCAGGCTGACCTTGCCCAGCGCCAGCAGCACGCCTACAACGGCGGCGCTTGCCCCACTCAGCGCCGTCAGCACGACGATCAACGCCTTGGGCAGATCGAGCGCAATGGTCACCACCGCCAGCGCCACTGCGCCGATGATGCCCGCGATCAACACGCCCCCACTCGCTTGCGGGGCCACCGCCGCAGCCACCGCCTCGCCAATCAGAAAGCCGACCGACCCGGCCAGCACGACCACCGAGAGGTAATAGTACGCATAGGCCAGCGCGGCGAAGATCAGGCCGACCACAATCGCCAATATCCAGCCGAGCGGCGACGAGAGGGTAGGCGCGTGGAGCAGGTTGCTCCCCAGCGCGACCGTCAGATCGAAGCCGACAATAAATCCCCAGATCGGGACGAGTACGCGAAACAGCCGATAGCCCGCGAAGAGAAACGCGGCGCCAACGACCACCAGAACCAGCGCCGTCAGCCCTACTTGCCAACTCATCGCGCGCCTCCTCTCGCATCCGGTCGAGCGCACACCACGCGCCGCATCGTAACGCCATAAGCAGCCTGCATGCCAGCGGCGAACCTCTTCCGAAAGCCCCTCGCCCTCTGGGAGAGGGGTTGGGGTGAGGGCCGAAAGCGCGCAAAAGCGCCATCGCTGCTCATACGAACAACGACGGCGCTCTGTTCCAGAGGTTCCAGCGGCGGGAGCGAGGCGCGAAACCTCACCCCCTGGCCCCCTCTCCCGCAAGGAGAGGGGGAAATCGGCCTTTGGCTCCCCTCACCAGTCGCTCAGCCAGCCTACCAGGCGACTGGCTTGGCCATGCGCGACTTCGACTCGCTGGCTTCCTGTTCCATCAGCTCGGTGAACAGGCGCAGGTAGTTGCGCAGGTTCGAGGTGGAGAGGAACTTCTCGCGCACCACTTCGCGGCCAATCTCGCCCATGCGGTGCGCCCGCTCTGGGTCGCGCATGATCTCCAGCGCGGCGGCGCTGGCCTCCTCGACGCTCTCGACGAGGAAGCCCGTCACACCATCCTCGATCTGCAGCGGGATGCCGCCGACGTTGCCGCCAATGACAGGCTTGCCCTTCCACAGCCCCTCGGCGATGGTCAGACCGAAGCCCTCGCGCAGCGACTTCTGCATCACCACCGAGGCCGCCTGCTGGAATGCGTTGACCTCGACATTGCCCACGCCGTCCAGATTCGAGAGCAGGTGAATATCGGGGTCCTCGTCGGCGTATTCCTTCGTGCGCTGGTAATACTCCATGCCCTCCGGGTCGTCGTGCGCCATCGAGCCGATCAGCGCGAGCTGCGCGCCGGGGAACTCCGCGCGGACGGAGCGATAGACATCAATCACGCCCAACGGATCTTTCCAAGGGTCGAAGCGCGAGACCTGCACCAGCAGTGGGCGGGTCGGGTCCACGCCATACATGCGCACGATCTCCGCCGCGCGCTCGTCGTCCATTGGCGCGTTCTTCGGGCTGAGCGGATCAATCGCGGGGGGAACGAAGGCGAGCTTGCGCACATGCAGGTCATTCTTCACATACTGCGGCATGGTGAAGATCGCGGCGTCGTAGGCCTCGATGAAGGGGCGCAGGAACGACCAGTAGACCTGATTCGCGGCGGTCAGATCAATGTGGCAGCGCCAGATCCACTTGCCGCCATCGGAGCGCCGCAGGGTGCGCAGGGGCGCGGGCTGCGGGTCGTGCACGATGATAAAGTCGTACTCGCCCTCAAAGTAGACGGCGGTATCCACATTGGCGTGGAGGTAGGCGGCGCGCATGGCGTTGGTCAGCTCCAGGTCCATGCCCTGGAGCGCATTGTGCATGCTCTTGGTCGCCGTAAAGAAATCATCATTGCCATTGATAATGGCCCACTCGGCGTCGAGTCCGGCGCTGCGCATCAGCGGGATGAGCGTGTGGAGCATCTCCGCCACGCCACCGCCATACGCGGTCGAGGAAATGTGCAGCACACGCGCGCCCTGGAGCGGGCGAGCGAGGCGCTCGATGTCGGCGATCACCGATTCCCCAGCAATGGGGGCATAGTCCGCGAGGGACTTCTGCGAGAGAACGACATGTTGCATGCCCGGAGTACGAATCTCCTGCATTGATCCAGGGCTCCTCCGACTATCAGTCGGCACAAAATCATGGGGGAACAGTAGCCGAGTGTATTCTGACCGCTGGAACTGGCTCGACGCGCTTCACACGCTGAGGAGCGCCGC
>JAICVT010000311.1 GCA_025935235.1 Ktedonobacterales bacterium
CCGCGGTCGAACTATCCGCTGCTGCCGGGCGTGCGCTCGCGCACCGTCGCCACCAGCCACCTGCGCCAGCATATCTACGC
The DNA here is from genome assembly GCA_025935235.1 of Ktedonobacterales bacterium. Lineage (GTDB taxonomy): Bacteria > Chloroflexota > Ktedonobacteria > Ktedonobacterales > JADMIN01 > JAKAIY01. The sequence goes on from JAICVT010000311.1 coordinate 81, forward strand.
CAGCAAGACCGACGACGGCGAGCGCCTGCTGCTGGTGCACGGCAACGCCTCGTCGGCGCGCTTCTTTGAGGAGTTGATCGCCAATCTGCCGACGTACACCGTCGTCGCGCCCGACCTGCGCGGCTACGGCGCCAGCGAGCATCAGCCCGCCGATGCGCAGCGCGGTCTGCGCGACTTCAGCGACGACCTGGACGCCCTGGTGGATGCGCTCGGCTGGGAGCGATTCCACCTGCTCGGCTGGTCGCTGGGTGGCAATATCGCCATGCAATACGCGATTGACCACCCGGAGCGCGTCCAGACGCTGACCCTGCACGCCGCTGGCTCGCCCTGGGGCTACGGCGGCTCGCACGGCCCGGATGGCGAGCCGAACTATCCCGACTTCGCGGGCAGCGGCGGCGGGCTGATCGCGCCGCAGGTGATCGAGCGCTACCAGGCCAAAGACTTCACCGCCGATTCGCCGTTCTCGCCGCGCAATGGCTTGCGCAACATCATCGTCAAGCCCACCTTCACGTTCGCGCCGGAGCGCGAAGACGCGCTGGTGGAGCAGATGCTGATGATGGTAATTGGCGACCAGTATTATCCCGGCGATAGCGTTCCCTCCTCCAACTGGCCGTTCAGCGGGCCGGGTGAGTGGGGATCAAACAATGCGCTCTCGCCCAAGTATTGCGACCTGAGCGGCCTGGCCAACATCGCGCCGCAGCCGCCAATCTTCTGGGCGCACGGCGCCGATGATCTGCTGGTCAGCGACAGCGCCGCCGCGGACCCCGCCGCACTGGGCAAGGCGGGCGTCATCCCGGGCTGGCCCGGTGACGAGGTCTGCCCACCGCAGCCGATGCTGACGCAACTGCGCGCCGTACTCGACCAGTATCGCGCCAACGGCGGCTCGTATGAGGAGCGCATCTTCGCCGACTGCGGCCACGCGCCGCTGATCGAGAAGGCGGATGAGTTCCGCGCGGCGCTGCTGGCGTTCCTGGGCGCGCATCCGCTGGAGGGCTTCGCGCCCGCCGCTCAGAGCGCCGCGTCCGCCGAAGCCGCCGCGCTGGAGACGCCAGCCGCGCCCGATGCGCCGGACGCGACCGACGAGGCGCCAACTGAACAGCGGCGTGGGCCGTTCGGATGGTTCCGGCGTCGCCCGTGAGCCTCAACCAACCCATGAGGAGACCTGTGTGACGAGTGGCGAAGAGGAACGCGCGATTGGCCTGATGGCGCTGGCGACCTATCTGCCGGAACGCACGCAAACCGCCGCCGAGATCGCGGCGGAGAGCGGCATCCCGGAGGAGATCGTCCGCGAGAAGCTGGGCATCGTCTCGAAGCGGCTCGCCAGCTATGAGGATCAGACCTCGGCGATGGCGGTGCGCGCGGCGCGGCTGGCGCTGGAACGCGCGGGCGTGGAGCCGGAGGAGTTGGACCTGATCCTCTACTCTGGCAGCATGCACAAGGACTTCTACGTCTGGTCCGCCGCCAACCGCATCCAGTACCTGCTCGGCGCCAAACGGGCGTGGGCCTTCGAGGCGGTAGCGCTCTGCACGACCAACGTGCTGGCGCTCAAGCTGGCGCGCGACCTGATGACGAGCGATACGCGGCTGCGCACCGTGCTGATCTGCGGCGGCCACCGCACCGGCGACCTCATCAACCTGCGCGACCACACCACGCGCTTCCTCTTCAACCTCTCGGATGGCGGCAGCGCGATGGTGCTGCGCCGTGGCTACGCGCGCAATCGCGTGCTCGCCTCGTCGTTCATCACCGATGGTTCGCTCTCGGAGGATGTGACGATCCCGGCGGGTGGTGTGCGGCTACCAGCCTCCGTGGAGACGCTGCGCCAGGGGCTGCACACGTTCCACGTCTCCGATACCGATCATCTCAAAGCGGGGCTGAATGCCGTCTCGGTGCGCAACTTCGTGCAGGTGGTGCGCGAGGCGGTCGAGCGCAGCGGAGCCAGGCCACAGGAGATCGCCTTCCTGGCCATCAACCACATGAAGCCCTCGATGCACCAGCACATCCTGGAGCTGCTCGGCCTGCGCGAGGATCAATCGTTGTACCTTTCAGAGTATGGCCACATCGGCGCGCCCGATCAGGCGCTGGCGCTGGAGCTGGCCAGCGCGCAAGGTCGCCTGCGCGATGGCGATCTGGTCGTGGCGGCCAGCGCCGGGCTGGGCTTCACGTGGGGCGCGACCGCGCTGCGCTGGGGCGCCTGAGGGCGTCCGAGGACACCTGAGGAAAGGAGCGAGGCGCATGACAGCCAGTGACCCGCATGGCGGTTCGCATGGCGGTTCGCATGGCGGGCGCTTCGTGGGTGTCGGCGAGTGGCTGGGTCAGCGCGCGAGCCTCTCGCCCGACCGCATCGGTCTGGTGGATGTCGCCAGCGGCGAGCGCCTGAGCTATCGCACGCTCAATCTGCGCGCCCGCGCGCTGGCGGCGTGGCTGGCCGAGCGGCACGGCGTGCGCCAGGGCGACCGCGTGGCGGCGCTGGCGGCCAACAGCCCGGAATATCTGGATGCGCTCTTCGCCTGCGCGCTGCTTGGCGCCATCCTGACGCCGCTGAACTGGCGGCTGACCGCGCCCGAGCTGGCGGGCATCCTGCGCGACTGCGAGCCGGTGGCGCTGCTCTGTGACGAGGCCCAGCGCCCACGCGCCGAGTCCGCCATCCGCGCCGCTGGCCTGGCCACGCCGCTGCTGGAGATGGCCAGCTTCCCCGGCGCTGATCCGGCGCTGGCCGCGCGCGCCGTGCCCTTCGCCAGCGACGATGGCGAGGAGATCGCGCTGATCCTCTACACCTCCGGCACGACCGGCGTTCCGAAGGGCGCGATGCTCTCGCATCGCATGCTGACGTGGAACGCCATCAATACGCAGATCTCCTGGGGCCTGCGCGAGAGCGACAGCGCGCCGATCTTCGCGCCGTTCTTCCACGCGGGCGGCCTGAACGTGCTGACAACGCCGCTCTACCATCTGGGCGGGACGGTTGTGCTGCCGCGTGACAGCGGCCCCGCCGCCGTGCTGCAAGCGATCGAGGCGGAGCGCTGCACGGTGGTCTTCGCCGTGCCGACCGTCTTTCAGATGATGCTGGAGTCGCCGGCGTTCGCCTCGACTGATCTCTCATCAGTGCGCTTCTGCATCACCGGCGGCTCATCCTGCCCGCTGCCGATCATTGCCGGCTATGCCGAGCGCGGGCTGGAGTTTCGCCAGGGCTATGGGCTGACGGAGGTGGGCGTCAACTGCTTCAGCCTGGCGCCAGAGGACGCCGTGCGCAAGGCTGGCTCGGTCGGGCGACCAGTCTTCCACTCGCGGGCGCGGCTGGTGGATGAGCAGGGGCGCGATGCGGCGCCGGGCGCGGTGGGCGAGCTGGCGCTGGCTGGGCCACACGTCTGCTCGGGCTACTGGCGGCGACCCCAGGCGACCGCCGAGGCGATGCCCGATGGCTGGTGGCGCACAGGCGATCTGGCGCGGGTGGACGACGAGGGCTACTACTACATTGTCGGGCGGCGCAAAGACATGTTCATCTCCGGCGGCGAGAATGTCTATCCTGCCGAGATCGAGGGTCTGCTGGCGGCGCATCCAGGCATCGCGGAGGTCGCGGTGATCGGCCGCCCGGACCCTCGATGGGGCGAGGTCGGGCTGGCGGTCGTCGTGCCGCGCCAGACTGGCGCGCTGACTGCGCAGAGCGTACTGGAGTTCTGCGCTGGCAGGCTCGCTCGTTACAAGATACCGAAAGAGGTCGTCTTCGCCGACAGCCTGCCGCGCAACGCGATGGGCAAGGTGGTGAAGGCCGAGCTGTTCGACCGCTTCGTGCAAGCCGCCGATGATGACGGGCGCTCGCGGCCATCCTGATGGTTCACCCGTTGATCGAGGTATCGCGCGCGACGCGAGCCCTCACCCCAGCCCTCTCCCAGAGGGAGAGGGAGCGGAGCGTTGCTGCCTGCGTGCGGGTCAACCCGCCGCAAGCGCCACGGCGCATAGCTCCCCTCTCCCGCACAGCGGGGGAGGGGGTGGGGGCCAACCCCCGTCACCAGCACATCCACATCATGCAGAGGAGCACAGAGAGCTATGACAGCTTTGGGTGAGAGCGACACGCTGCCGAGCGTCGGCCAGCGCGCCACGCGCTCGTGTGAGTTCACGCCAGCGATGGTCGCGCAATTCGCCACACTGGTCGGCGACCGCAACCCCGTCCATCTGGACGCCGACTATGCCGCCACGACGCCGTTTGGCGCCCCCATCGTCCACGGCATGTTTGCCGCCAGCCTGCTCTCTGGCATCCTGGGCGAGCAATTGCCCGGCCCTGGCAGCATCTATCTGGGCCAGTCGCTGCGCTTCGAGGCGCCCGTCTTTGTCGGCGACACCGTCACCGCCAGTGTGGAGGTGGTCGCCGTGCGCGCGGAGAAGCGTATCGTGACGCTGCGCACCGAGTGCGTGCGCGAGGACGGCGTGCGCGTCATCTCCGGCGAGGCCGTGGTCAAGCGGTAGCGCCGGGCGACCTCTCCCCCTGCCCCCTCCCCTTCAGGGAGGGGAACTCGTGGCAAGCGGGTTCGGCGCTGGCTGATGCTTGCGATGACCGTCGCTGACATCTGCCGACCATCGCTAACTATCGCTGCCCATCACCTGTGTAGGTCGCAGCGGGTTCCCCCTCCCTCGGAGAGGAGGGGGACAGGAGGTGAGGTTCCGCCCACCTGCTACACCCCTCGCCCTCTGGGAGGGTGACAGGGATGAGGGTTCCGCGCCCGTCGGCCTACTCCTCGGCGTCCTGGCTGGCGCTGTCGTGGACCGCCGGGACGCGCGGTGCGGTATCGGCTTCGTCAGCGTACAGCTCGCTCTCGTCCACCGGCTCGGCGTCCACCACCTCGGCGGGGGTAGCCAGCAGTACCGTCACCGGCTCCGGGAAGCCCTTCAGGTATTCCTGCCCGCGCGGCACGAAGCGCACGCCTTTGACGTGCGGCGCGACATAGACGATGCCGGGGGAGACGAGCGTCTCGCCGGGGGCGGCCAGGCTGCACAGCCGCGCCGCGCGATTCAGCGCCGCGCCGCGATAGCCGTCGTCCACCGGAACCGCCTCGCCGACGTCCAGCCCGATGCCGACGCCCGATGGCAAGCCGGGCTGCGACGCGGCGTGCAGCGCATAGCGCTCGTGCAGATCGCCTGCCGCCTGCACCGCCTGGCGCGCCGAGGCGAAGGCGCACAGCGCCTCATCGCCGCGCACTTCCACCAGCCGACCCTGCCACTGCTGCGCCACCTCGCGCGCCAGCGCCGCCAG